>JAJPJZ010000190.1 GCA_021323935.1 Terriglobia bacterium
GTGCGGAGAAGAAGAGCAGACCCTGGAGCAATACCGCCGCGAAATCATTCCGCAGCTCCAGGCGCAGGTGCGACCCGGCACCGCCGGCACTCGGGCGTGAGCTCAGCGCCTGGGGGATAGGGCACGCAATCTGGCGAGCACGCTGCGTGAACTGCGTTCATCTTTCGCGGGCGGCTCACTTGCAGCTTGCGGCTTTGTTCGACCACTCGAGCTGCACCGTGTAGTTACCGAGCTTTTTGGTCTGCCACGCGCAAATGTCTCCGATTTCGCCGTGCGTGTCGTCATACCAGCCCTGCCCCGGCACAGGATCGGTGATGGCCTCGCAAAGCTCGTGCGAGCTGGTTGAGGTCAGCGCGTCGAGCACGGTCATCCCGCCCAGGCACCCGGCGCAATTCGGATACGGCATGACCGCGTAGTAAATGCCGCTGCCGAAAGTGTCGTGATATCCGCAGAATGCCTGGCACGAACGCGACCCGCCCTGCACCACTGCCGTTCCCGCCGCCAGGTAAATGAAGTAGAGAGTGTTCTGGTCCGGCTTGGGGATAGCGGCGTTGCCGTCGATCTCGCGCTGCAACTGCTGCTGAATGGCGGCATCAGTAATCGAGTGCGACAGCGCCGGCTGGGTGATCGTGGCCGTCCCGATCAGCGATCCGTGGCCGATGGAGTGGCCGGCCAGGTTGTATTCCGCGAGCTGATCGAGCAGTTCGCTGCTTAGAACAAACCTGAAGAACTCATTGATCTGGTTTGCCAGGCCCGACCCCGGATTCGCCTGCCAGGCCTGGCCCCAGAAGATCGTGAACACCTTGGCGGCCTGCAGCAGCGGCCCGCCGCGATAGGTGAGCTTGGCCGCCGGAGGAGCCGCAATGCCGGGCGCCGGGCGATACAGCTCCGTCGGCAGGTGCAAAGGAACGATGCGTATCGGGTCGTGGCTCCGCTGCTTGTTCATGTTCCTCCCTCAGCGTCACTGCAGCAGCGTTCCGTTGGGGTCAGCTTCTTCTTTCGGGATGACCACTGCGGCCGCCACTTTGTCGCCGGCATCGAGGTGCAGCAGGCGCACGCCCTGGGTTGAGCGGCCGGCTTCGCGAATTTGCGTGGTGTCGATGCGGATGATCTTGCCGTAGTGCGAAATCAGCATGGCCTCGGCATTTTCATCCACCAGCAGGATGCCCACCACCTTGCCATTGCGCTCGGTGGTTTTGACGTTGATGACGCCTTTGCCGCCGCGCGACTGCTGCCGGTAATCGTCAATCGGAGTGCGCTTGCCGTAGCCGTTCTCGGTCACGCTCAGGATCATGTCCGGAACCGCGGCATCTTCCGCGCGCTTGCCGTTGGCCTTGCCTTTGCCGCTGGAGTGCTCTTTCGGCGTCACCGCCATGCCCACGATGTAGTCGCCGTCATCGAGGTCCATGCCGCGCACCCCGTAGGCCGGCCGGCCCATGGCGCGCACGTCTTCTTCATCGAAGCGAATGCCCATGCCTTCGTGCGACGCCAGGAAGACGATCTGCTTGCCGTCCGTCACGGTGGCCGCCACCAGTTCATCGCCGTTATCGATACCGATGGCGATGATGCCGCGCGACATCACGTTTGAAAAATCCGGCAGCGGAGTCTTCTTCACCGTGCCGTTGCGCGTGGCGAACAGCACGAACTTGCTCGCGTCTTCCAGATCGCGGACATTCAAGATCGCGCGTACGCTTTCGCCCGGCTGCAGCGCCACCAGGTTCTGGATGTGCTTGCCCTTGCCGGCGGGGCCGACGTCAGGAATTTCATACACCTTCAGCCAGTACACGCGGCCGGTGTTGGTAAAGATCAGCAGGAAGGCATGGGTTGAGCCGATCAGCAACTGCTCAACAAAGTCTTCGCCCTTGGTGCCCATGCCGGTGCGGCCGGTGCCGCCGCGCCGCTGCTGCCGGTAGGTGGAAACCGGCGTGCGCTTCAGGTAGCCGGAGTGGGTCACGGTCACGGCCACCTGCTCGTCGGCAATCAGGTCTTCCAGCTTGATCTCGGCGGTTTCGTCAAGGATCTGGGTGCGGCGCTCGTCGCCGTACTTGTCGCGAACTTCAATCAGCTCTTTTTCAATCACCTTGCGCAGCTTCCGCTCCGAGGCCAACACCGATTCGTACTCCGCAATGTTCTCGCGGATGGCCGCCAGTTCTTTCATGATCTCGTCAATCGAAAGCCGCGTCAGGCGGTGCAGTTGCAATTCCAGGATGGCGTCAGCCTGGATAGCGGTGAACACCGTCTCATCGGGCTTCTTGCGGCCGCGGTCCAGGGTGGCTTTGCGGCCGGCGACGTTGACTTCAATTTTCTTGCCGCCGAAATACGCTACCAGGTTCTCGCGCGCCTCGGCGCGGTTGCCGCTTGAGCGAATAATGGCGATCACATCGTCCACGCGGTCGAGCGCCATCTGGTAGCCCACCAGGATGTGCTCGCGTTCCCGCGCCCGCGCCAGCAGGTAAGCCGTGCGCCGCCGCACCACGTCAACCCGGTGATCGATGAAGTGCTGGATGGCCTCAACCAGGCCCATCTCCTTCGGCTGGCCGTTGACCACGGCCAGGAAGATCATCGAGAAGCTCTCCTGCATTGAAGTGTGCTTGTAGAGCTGGTTCAGGATGATCTGGGGCTCGGCGCCGCGCTTCAGTTCAATGACGATGCGCATGCCGTCGCGATCGCTTTCGTCGCGAATGTCGCTGATATCGTCCACAACTTTGTTGTTCACCAGCTCGGCAATGCGCTCGATGAGCCGCGCCTTGTTTACCTGGAAGGGAATTTCCTGCACGATGATGGCCTGCCGCTCCTTGTTGAGTGACTCAATCTTGGCGCGCGCCCGCATCAGGAAGCGGCCGCGGCCGTTCCGGTAAGCGTCCTTGATTCCCTTCTTGCCGTAGATAATTCCCGCGGTCGGGAAATCCGGCCCTTGCACGTGCTCGAGCAACTGGTCGAGTGTTGCCGCCGGATTGTTGACCAGCGTGATCGCCGCATTCACCACTTCGGTGAGGTTGTGCGGCGGAATCTTAGTGGCCATGCCGACCGCGATCCCTTCCGCGCCGTTCAGCAGCAGGTTCGGAATGCGCGAAGGAAGCACGTCCGGCTCCTGCTCGCTGCCGTCGTAGTTATCGCGAAAATCGACGGTTTCCTTGTCGAGGTCTTCGAGCAGTTGGGTCGCAACGCGCGCGAGCCGCGCCTCGGTGTACCGGTCGGCCGCGGCTGGGTCGCCATCCACCGAGCCGAAGTTTCCCTGGCCATCAACCAGCGGGTAACGCATGGCGAAGGGCTGCGCCATGCGCACCAGGGCGTCATATACGGCGAGGTTGCCGTGGGGATGGTATTTGCCCATGGTGTCGCCTACGATGCGGGCGCACTTGCGCGTGGGCCGGCCAGGCTGCAGGCCCATCTGCTGCATGGTGTAGAGAATGCGGCGATGCACCGGCTTAAGCCCGTCGCGTACGTCAGGAAGGGCGCGCCCGATGATGACGGAGAGCGAGTAGTCGAGATACGACTTGCGCATCTCCTCTTCAATGTTGACGGGCTGAATGTTGGCCGCGCCGGGGCCGGTGGGTCCGTCAGGCGGGAGAAGGGGCGGTTGATTGGGATTCTGTTCGTCTGCCATTTAGGGTGTCTTCGCTGCCAAAGTCCTGGCGTCTGCGGCTCGGGCCGGGCAACGCGTCAGGAGCCTGGCCCGGCGTTGCCAAAACGCCTACAAGTGCTTGTATTTACAGGCTGTTAGTTACTCTGGGATCAAGCAGAATTATACCACGCCCAAGCTACTCAATCGGCGTGGAAAAAGGGGGCGGAAACCTCTGTGGGCACTACTTCTTGCACCCGGCCGCGGCCTTTCCGGTCGGAAGCTGGGTTGCTGTTCGTTTGTGAACGCCAGCCAGGCGAAATCGGTCGGCTTATCGTCGCGGTATGTCGGCGGCCCTGCACGGAATCAGTGACTTAGCTCGGGCGTAATTCGGCACGATGATTGCTCCTATGGCTAGCGCATAGCAACACCCATAGGAGATGTGGGCATGGGCGATAAAGCGGAAATCTGGCACGGCACCCTGGCGCTGATGGTGCTGAAAACGCTGGAAGCAATGGGCGAGATGCACGGCTACGGCATTGCGCGGCGCATTGAGCAGGTGAGCGAAAACCTGCTGGCGTTGAACTACGGCACGCTTTATCCCACATTGCTCAAGCTGCAGCAGGATGGGTACATCGAGGCGGAGTGGGCGGTTTCCGAGAACAACCGCAAGGCAAAGTTTTATCGCCTGACGGACGCGGGCCGCAAACGAGTGGCGCACGAAACCCGGGAATGGGAGCAGGCTTCGGCAATTCTGGCGCGCTTTTTGGCGCCGCAGGAGGCGAAATGACGACGAGAGGCTGGTTCGCGCGCACCATCGGCAGTTTTGGCAAGCAGAAGCTCGATCGCGATTTTGACGCCGAGCTTGCCAGCCACTTGGAGATTGCCACCGACGACAACGTACAACGCGGAATGAGCCGTGAAGAGGCGCGTCGCCGTGCGCTGCTGCAGTTAGGCGGAATTGAGGCCACGCGCGAGAGCAGGCGCGATCAGCGCGGCCTGCCGCTGCTCGAGCAGCTTTGGCATGACATGCGCTACGGCGTGCGTACGCTCGTCAACAATCCGGGTTTTACGCTGGTTGCGCTGCTGGCGCTGGGGCTTGGGATTGGCGCCAACACGGCGCTGTTCAGCGTGGTTTACAGCGTGCTGCTGCGGCCGCTGCCTTACGCCGACCCTAACCACCTGGTGGTGCTGACGCAGAAAGCGCGCGCCGCCAACCTCGACAACATGCCGTTTTCAGCAGTCGAGATTGACGATTATCGCAACCAGACGCGCACCATGGACCAGGTTGAGGAATACCACTCCATGTATTTTGTGCTGCTCGGCAAGGAGCCTGACCGGGTGCAGACCGGGGTGGTCTCGGCGGGATTTTTCCCCATGCTGGGCGTTAAGCCGCTGCTGGGGCGGGTGTTCCAGCCGAGCGACGACCTGATGGGTGCGCCGCCGGTGCTGGTGCTGAGCTACAACTACTGGCAACGCGCCTTTGGCGGCGATCGCGACATCATCGGCAAGACGTTCCGCATGAACGACAAGGAGCACACGGTGGTGGGCGTGCTGCCGCCGATTCCGCAGTATCCGCGCGAGAACGACGTTTACATGCCGATTTCGGCGTGCCCGTTCCGCTCCAACAAAATGCATCGTACTGACCGCTCCATGCGCATGATGCGCGTGTTTGCGCACCTGAAGCCCGGCGCGACTGCCGAAGCGGCCAACCACGATGTGCACAACATCGCCATGCAACTGGAGCACGAGTACCCCAAGGACTACCCGGCAACCATAGGTTTTGACGCCGGCGCCGACAGCCTCTCAGAGCAACTGACACAAAAAGCGCGGCCAATGCTGATGCTGCTGCTGGCGGTGACGGGGATCGTGCTGCTGATTTGCTGCACCAACGTTGCCAACCTGGCAA
>JAJPJZ010000003.1 GCA_021323935.1 Terriglobia bacterium
CAGGAAAAGAACAGCATCGGCCACAAGGCCGCAGTGCATGGCGGCTTCGAGCGCGAAAAGCCGGCGCAGAAGTATCGCAGCCTCGAACACCAGCCGACCGTGCATGCCGGCTTTGAGTTCGCGGAAGAAGACCACCCCAAAGAGAACGGCAAGGCGGCGGAGAAAAAGAGCGAGTAGCGCGTGGCCACGCCTCGCGCCCAGCTCGTCGCCGTCGCCGAAGCCCTGCTGGGCGAACGCGCGCGCCAGGCGGTAGTCGAATGCGGCGCCCTGTGGCGCCAGCAGATGCTTGGCCTGGCCTGGTTTGACGATCCGCTTACCGGCGCGACGTTGGCCATGCCGCTGCGCCAGGCAGTGTACGTCGAGCTGGTCCGCCAGCACATCGCCCAAAGCCGCGCCGCGTTCAGTGCCAGCGCCGCGCGCGACGAAACGGAAGCAGATTGATGTCGAGATCACGCAGCCAAGCCCGCCGCCCGAACCCTCGCTACCAGAGCGCCGCCGCCGGCGACGCCAACTGGCTGATGTGGATTGGTGCGGCCGTGCTCGGCTACTTCGCCTGGCAACAGTATTCTGCCCCGCTCGCCGCGCCTTCCGCCCCTATCGCCATCGCGCCTGCCGGGCCGCAAGCCATTCCGGCGCCCGCGCCCGCGCCCGCGCCCTCATCGGGCCCCATGGTGCCGGCCGGCGTCATCACCACGGCCGGACCGGCTGCGCCCAGCGTCAGCCCGTCAGCCCCCATCATTACTTCGGGCGCGACCGCGACCAATGCCGCGCCGCTGGCGCCCGCGCCTGCCTCGCCCAGCTTCCCGCTCAGCACCGCGCCCTTTATCCAGCGCCCATCGGACCCCATCGTGGTCGCCGGGCCATTTGCCGGCACGCTCCCGGTCGCTGACTCCGGCAACGCTCCCGCGCTGCAGGGCGGCAACGGGTATGTGCGCAACCTGCGGCGTATCGATCGCGGAGGAGTCATCTAATGGAACTGCTCGAGTTCGGCATCCTTCCCAACTTCAAGGTTCTGCCCGGGCTGTTTTTCCCCGGCGAAGAACAGTTGCCCGCCGAAGACCTTGCCAGCGCCGCGCGCTATCGCGGCCTGGTCTTCGATTTTCCCGCCGTCGCCGCTCGCGATGTCGCCGAGCAAACGATCCAGCTCGATGCTGACGTGCTGCTCTGGGCGCTCACCCAGGTCCAGGCTGACGGCAACAACCCGCCCACCGGCTACCGCGTGCAGCTGGTGCACGATATCGCCGCCGCCGGCGCCCAGCGCCTGCTGTTCAACAAGCCGCAACTGGGCTCGAACCTCAGCGCCACCGCCGACCCCGGCGCTCCCCTGTTCCTCAAGGAAACCTATCTGGTCGCCGCGGGCGATTCCCTGCTCTGCGAAGTGCGCAACATGAGCGCGAGCGTGGCGCGCATCCAGGTCGTGCTGCACGCCGCCGAGCTCACGCAATCGGGCGCGCCTGCGCTGGTGGCCGGCGGGCTGCGCACTGCCCGGAGGCGAAGCTGATGCTGCCCTCCATCTCGCCCAAGCTGTTTGTGCTGAAGCGCGACCGCATGGTCGAAGGCATCGCGCTCGCCGAAGGCTACCTGGTGCGCGACGGCAACGCGCTGCTGGTGAATGACGCCACCAAGCTGCCGGTGCGCTGCAACAACCCCGTCGACCTCGAAGTCGGCGACCTGGGCTGCGGCACCGTCGCCGGCAAAACCCGCTTCGTCTCGCCTGCAGCCGGCTGGGCGCGCCTGCGCGCGCAAGTCACCGCCATCCTGACCGGCCGCAGCCATGCCGGCTACCGCGTCACCGATAACTTCCTCGAGCTCGCCCATCGCTACACCGGCGGCGACCAGTACGAGGAGTGGGCCGGCGCCGTCGCCCGGCACTGCGGCATGGAAGTGCTCGACACGCTTTCGCAATACCTGGCCGCGCCCGTAGGCTTCGAGCCTGAATTCGCCATCCCGGAAATTGCGCCGCCCGGAGTGCAGACGCCTGCGCCCGGGACCGAGTTGTGAAGTGTATGAACGAACCCGTACCTGAAACCTGCGAAGTGCGCGAGCTCGGCTGGCTCTCCAGCCAGATGGGCCGCGCCCGCAAACCCAAAGGGAGAACCCGCCAATGAAAACCACTCGCGTCCTCATCATGTACCTGCTGCTCGCCCTGCTGGCGCTGGGGGTGGCGCCCGCCGCCTTTTCGCAATCGCCATCGCCCGCGCCCGCAGCGACAGCCTACAGCCTGACTTTGAACGCCGTCGGGCTGCCCGGCGGCAAGCAGAGCGTCCCCGGCACCGATGCCGGCTTCCTGTTCGGCGTCACCCAGAACGCCTCGCTGCGCTCTGACAACATCCTGGCCCCGGGCAACGGCTTCCAGGCGTATCTCGGCGGCGTGCAATACCGCCTCAACTTCCTTGCGAAGGCGCTCGAGAACGCCTCGCCGCAGCTTGACGGCTCGCATTTCCAGTTTTCCGCGCACGCCTCCATCGGAGTCGATCGCGTCAGCAACCCCGCCGGCCAATACGCCCAGCACTACGCCGTCATGGCCGGCTTCCGCGGCGATTACGACCCCAGCGGCAGCGGCAAGTTTTCCGTCAACCTGTTCGATATCAGCTACGCCAAGTTCCCCGGCTGGGCCAACAACGTGCCCGTCATCTCGCTGGGCATGAAGTTCTGGCCGTAGCGCCCAACTTCCGGGCGCGGCGCGGCCGGGGAAGCGCGCCGATGCCTGGTGCCCGGGAAGAAGCGGAGCGCATGCGGCGGAATCGGCCAGAGGACGTTGCGCGCGCTCCGTTGCCCGGAACTCGAAACTCGAAACTTCGGAACCCTTTATGCAAACTCTTTACGATCGCGTGCTGCAGATGAAGCGACGCCAGATGGCGCAGCAGTTCAGCACCATCTCGCCTGACCTGCTCGCCGCCGGCACGCCTACCGATTCCGCGCCTTTCATCCTGCGCTCGGCTTCGCCCTTCTCCGCCTATCCCGCGCCCAACGCCGCCGCCACCGTGATCCTGCAGATCACGCCGTCGGCGGCCATGCTGATGGTCATTCAGAAGCTCGCCATCGTGCACATCGGCGGCGGCTTTGTCGATGGCTCCGGCAACGTCATCTGGCGCGTGCTGCAAAACGGCGCGCCGGTCAAAGGACTCGGCAACCTGCAGGCCCAGGTCGGCACCCTGGCCCAGCCCAACGACCTCATCCTGCTGGCCATGCCGTTTGACATTATCCAGGTCACGGTGGAAGTGCCCAACGGGCAGCCCGCCATGCCCGCCGGCACCACCACCGCCGCCGCCATGCACGGCTTCCAATACCCGGCGCAGCGCGTCTCGCGCCGCTACGCGGGATGAACCCCATGACTACGTTGAAGGCCGGCCAGCGCCGCAAGTACATGAAGGACTGCACCAGCCGCTCCGCGACCGCGCGCGTCGCCAAACATCCGCGCCCCCAGCGCGTGCGCCTGCTCGATACTTACGCCCTCGAGCGCCCCGGCGATGTCTTCCTGTTCGCCGATTCGCTCGGCGTGCTGATGTGCCTGTGCGGGCACCTCATCACCATCGGCATGCCGGAGCTGCCGCCGGGCCAGCACGGCTCGGTCTTCAACACCGCCTACCGCGTGGTGCGGCGAAATCCGCTCACGCTTGAGCAGGCTATCCGCTGCCCGCGCGGCTGCCGCTACGCCATCCGCGAAGGCGCCATCGAGATCTTCGACCTTGGGAGCCACCCATGAACGTCACACCTACGCGCGGCATGAAAGCCGGCGCGCTCATCACCGCTTTGATCCTGCTGGCGCTGGTTGCCGGCAGCGCCCTTGGCCTGGCCGCCTTCCGCCCCGCCGCCGAAGTCGATGGCTACGGCGCCATCCAGACGGTGTCGCAGCAGGTCTTCAATCAGGTCACTTCCGCCGTTCCGTCTTCGACTGTTCGCAACGTCGGCCAGAGCGAGCACCAGGTCATGTACTGCGCCCTGCCGGGCACCGGCGCTGTTAACAGCGTCGCCATTCAACTGGAAGCCAGCTTCGATGGCAACACCTGGATGCGCATCAGCGATATCGGCACCGCGATCTCCGGCTGCAGCCTGCTTGAGGCCGGCGGCTACTTCCCCAACGTGCGGGTCAACCTGGTCACGCTCGGCGTGACCGGCAACGGCTCATTGAGTGCTTGGTACTCCGGCGCCAGTTCCCCTATTTCAAACGCCGGCCAGGGCACGCTGAAAAACCGCGCCACCGGCTCGCCCCTCTACGGCAACAGCACAACTCTCGGGCACGCCTACGCGGACGCGATCTCGTTCACCAACCCCGGTGCCGGCGCGCAGTTGCTTACGCTGGTCAGCGGATCGAGCACGAAGACCGTTTACCTCGACAAGGCCACCATCACGTCCACCGCTGCCACAACCATCACCATGTTTGGCGCGACCGGCGGCTCGAGCTGCACCGGCACCGGCAGCGTCAACCAGCTCACGCTTCCGTGGGCCACGCAGAATGTTCCGTCCGCCACGCTGGAGTGGGCGTGCAGCACTCCGCCAACCGAAGTTGGCAGCTTCCCGGCCGTGTACATCGCGGTGCCGGCCAATCAATCCGTAACCATTGACCTCAGCGGCTACAGCAGCCTGGGACTAACCGATATGTGGGAGTTCAGTAATCCCGCCGCAGTCACCGGGACCGTTACGATCGCGCTGCAGTGGTTCGAGCAATAAGCCATGCTGCACCTGGGCCCCATCGTGTTCGCTTTGCCCTTCGGCGTCGCCGGCAAAGACGTCGTGCACTACCTCATCGAAGCCCTCATTGCCCTCGGCTTTGATTCCACCCGGCGCTACGTGAAGGAGATTCGCGATTCGCTGCGCGCCCGCAGCGAGGAGCATGACCTGATGTATGAAGACTTGTGCGTGCGCAAGCAGTGGCCCTGGCGCATCGGCCGCAATCCCGCCCTGCGCAAGGTCCGGGAAGTTGCTCGATGAGTAACCGATTGCAAGTTCCGGCAGGTGGTCAGTATAGTGTCGCGATGCTTTACCGCATAGCGTTCGCAACGATCGCTGCCTTGGCGTTAACTATGCCGGCGCTGGCGCAGGACCAGTCGCAGGCTAGACCGGCGCACAACTTCTTCGACCGGCGCGAGCTGATCGACACCAGCATCCATCTCGGCCTGCGCACGGTGGATGCCGCGCAGAGTTGCCGCCAGGATTTTGTGGAGGAGTGGCTGCCGTTCCAGTCCTGTCGCAGCATCGCGGCGTATAGCCTGAGCATGGTGCCGCTGCAGCTCGGCGCTGGCTACCTGCTCCACCGCCTCGGGCACCATCGCCTGGAGCGCGTGTTGCCGTATGCTTTCAGCGCCGGCGCGGCCAGCGGCATCGGCAAGAGCATCGCCGAGGGTGCCACGTACCTGAAAGGCCCGGCGCCGCTGGCAGTGGCGGCAACGCCCTGCCCGCGCTGTTAGTCTGTAGTTCGCAACGTAGTTCGCACCATAGAGGACGCTCATCCCCGCTGGCGCAAGCGTTTGCGCTGTATCGGAATGAGTGCCCGCTCCACATCACGCCGGCTCGCGGCCTTTGGCCTCGCGCTTGTCGTTGCCGCCGCCGCCGCTGCCTTCGCCCAGTCGCCGCCGCAAGTCACCGCCGCCCAGGTCCGCTTCCCGCTCGCCGTAGGACTGCCCGCCCCGGTTGCCGCCGCCAGCATCTCGCGCACCGGCCAGCCCGGCCCCGGCGCCTACTACTACTGGATCGTTTCCAATTACGCCATCGGCTCCACCGCGCCCGCCGGGCCGTTCCTCGCCCCCGGCGCTCCGGCCACGCTCTCCGCCTCCAGCTACTTCACCATCGGCTGGAACGATCCC
>JAJPJZ010000085.1 GCA_021323935.1 Terriglobia bacterium
CTCAGCACCGCCCTGCCGCAGGGCTCGAGCACGCCGAAAGCGGTGGCGACGTTTTCGTTCATCTAGCGCTGCGCGGCGGTAGCCGGCGCATCTCACGCTGAGACGTATTCGCCACAACACGTTCATAACTAGGCACACAGCGGGGCATTTCGCTTGACTCATTTTGAGATGCTCCCTAGTGTCGCGCTTGTGATGGCTCAGCAGTTCGAACATCAAGCGCGGAGCTGGCGTGCCCCCATCGCCCCTTGAGCATTCCTCAATTTTGCGCGGGCCCGGCGCCCCTGAGGAGCGCTTCCAGCAATTGCTGCTGCGGCTGGCCGGCGCGGCCGCGCGTGAAAATAGCCCAGCCTCGTTAATTCAGTTCGTCTGCCGTGAGTTGAAGATCGCCTTCTCGGCCACGGCCGCATTCTTCTGCACCGTCGCCGCTGACGGCAGCTACCTGATTGAGCGTTCCGACTCCGAAGTTGCCGGCCAGTTCGCCGGCCTGCGCTTCCAGCCGGAATCAGCGCCCAGCCTCTCGCGACCCGCGCAGCACCGCACCGCGGTCGCCATCGACGATGCCACCCAGACTTCATGCGTGTTTGCTGCCGCCGTTGCGGCGCGCTCGCTGCTGGCTGCGCCGGTGGTGGCCGCCAGCGACGTTGGCGTGCTGGTGGTGGTGGACCAGAACCTGCCTCATCGCTTTACCGGCGACGATGCGCGCAAAATCAGCTCCATCGCCGCGCAGACCGGCCTGCTGCTCGGCTCAAGCGCGGTGACGCGCGCTGCCCGCGAAAGCCAGCGCCGCTCCGACCTGCTGGTCCGCTGCGCGCAAATGCTGCATGCCACGGTTGACGTGCAGGCGCTTTGCGACACGCTCAGCGAAAACGTGCGCGCCATCTTCAACGCGCACGTCACCGCCATCGCGCTGGCCGGCGATGGGGGCGCCGATCTTGCTTCCGTGGCCGCGCCTGACGGCCAAACTGCTGCCGCGTTGCGCGAGCTTTATGCCAGCACCGCCGGCGAGTGGCTGCGCACGCTGGTTGAGCACGCCTGCTCGGCTGAAGGCGCAGCCTGGTTTCCGCTGCAGGCGGCGCATGCGGTTGAGCTGCAGCAGGCCAATTTCCCGGTGGTCGAAGTAATATGCGCGCCCCTGCGCACCGCCCGCCGGCGCGGCGCGCTGCTGGCATTTGGCGCCTCGTTCGGCGCCTTTGCCAATCACGATCTGGCGCTGCTGGGCGCGGTGGCCGAATTCGGTGCGCTGGCCGTTTCTAACTGCGATCTCTACGCTCGCGCCAATGCCCACGCCGAGCACCTGCAGCGCTCCGCGCAAACTTCAGGCGAAGCGCAGCGCGCCTCGCAGTCGCTCGAGCTGCTGGCGGCCGCGCCGCTGCCGCTGCACGCGGCTGAATTCATGCGCGAGCTGGCCTCGCGCGCGCAGCGCCTCACCCAGGCGCGCTCCGCCTTGCTGGCACGCGCCACCGGGCCGGTTTTTGAATTGACGCCGGCTGAAGGCTCGGCTGCGGTTGCCGCCGCCCCGGCGTGGCGGCTGGGTTCGCTGCTGGCGCAGTGGGCGCGCCGCAACACTGAAAGCGTGATTTCAGGCCCCGCCGAGGAACTGCTCGGCAAGGCGGTAGCGGTTGAAACCGGCTGGCGTGAAGTTGTCCTGGCGCGGCTTGCAACCGGCGAAGGCGAAGCCCTGGGCGTGCTCTGCATCGCCGACCCCACGCCTGCCGCGCACCTGCTTCCCGCGGTGCGTGCGCTCGCGGTTCAAGGCGAGCTCGCGCTTGAGAACATGCAGGTCCGCCGCTATCTTTCCAACGCCGACCGCGAATGGGAAGCGCTGGCCGATTCCGTCCGCGACCTCATCGTGGTCCACGATGACCGCCGCACCATCCTGCGCGTAAACGCAGCCACCGCCGACCTGCTCGGCACCAAGCCGCACGAACTGACGGGCGTTTCCATGCAGGTGCTGGCCAGCCTGGCCGGCGATGCGCTGGCCGCCGATTGCCGCTTTTGCGCGGCCGCCAATTCGCCCACGCACACCCTCACCATCTTCGATCGCCAGTACCTGGTCAGCGGCTCTGAGCTGCAGGGCAAGGACGTGCGGGAAACGGTACACGTGCTGCGCGACGTCAGCGACACGTTCGAGGCCGAGCAGCGCTACCGCGAGCTGTTCCAGAACGTGCAGGAAGGCATCTTCTTCGCCGTGCCCCAGGGCGGCTTCATCGAGGTCAACGAGGCGCTGGTCAAGATGCTGGGCTACGCCAGCAGGGAAGAGCTGCTGCTGGCCGATCCGGCGCGCGATATTTTTGTGGATCGCGATGCGCGCGCCCGCTTCTATCGCGCGCTTGAGCAGCGCGGCTCGGTGGCCGGATGGCAGGAGCCGGTCCGCCGCAAAGACGGCCGCATTATCTTCACCCTGCAAAACGTTTTCGTCGTACGCGATGCGCGCGGCAACGTGGTGCAGCACCGCGGCCTGATGCTCGATATCAGCGACCTGCGCAACTCGCAGGTCGAGCTGCAGCGCGAACGCGACTTCAACCGCCAGGTGCTGGAGAACACGCGCAGCATCATTCTGGTCACGACTCCTGAAGGCGCCATCTCATACGCCAATCCGCGCGCGCTTCAGGCCTTCGGCCAAAGCCACTCTGAGCTGATCGGCAAAAGCCTGCTGCAATTTGTGGCCGCTGACCATCGCCGCGCCTGGAATGACGCGCTCAGCTCGGCCGCGTTAGGCCAGCACACCGGCAGCCTCGATCTTCAGCTCGCCATCGAAGGCGGCGGCCAGGCGCTCTCAGCCAACATCAGCCCGGTACGCGATCCCAATGGCGACGTCACCAGCCTGGTCATTGTGCTCACCGATTTGACCGAAACTGCGGCGCTGCACTCCAAGCTGGCCCAGACGGAAAAGCTGGCGGCGGTGGGCCAGCTTGTCTCCGGCGTGGCGCACGAGGTCAACAACCCGCTCACCGCTATCCTTGGCTTTTCTGACCTGTTGCTCAACGATTCCTCGCTGCCCGAACACGCCAAAAAAGATCTGCGCGTGATCATGCAGGAGGCGCAGCGCACCAAAACCATCGTGCAGAACCTGCTGAGCTTCGCGCGCCAGCTTCCGCCGCAGCGTGAGCCCGTTGACATCAATGCGCTTCTTCGCAAGACCGTGCACCTGCGCGCCTACGATCTCAATACGCGCCGCATCGAGGTGGTTGAGCGCTTCACCGAGCCGCTGCCGCGCGTGATTGCCGACCCGCACCAGCTTCAACAGGTCTTCCTTAACGTGCTGAACAACGCCTACGACGCGGTCATGGAAACCGGGCGGCCCGGCCGCATCGAAGTCAGCACCGCGCCGACGGCCACGCACATTGAGATCGCCTTCCGCGACAATGGCCCCGGCGTCTCGCAGCCCGAGCGCATCTTCGACCCGTTCTTCACCACCAAGGAAGCCGGCAAGGGCACCGGCCTCGGCTTGAGCATCTGCTACGGAATCATCCGCCAGCACGGCGGCGAAATCATGTGCCGAAACAACCAGGACGCGCCCGGCGCAACCTTCACGCTGCGCCTTCCTGTCAGCCCAGGAGCTGAACCATGATCAACTCTCCCATTCTCGTCATCGACGATGAGCCTGCCGTCGTCGCCTTCGTGCGTGCCGCGCTCGAACGCAGCGGCTACGCCGTGATCTCGGCGGGTTCCGGGCTCCAGGCGCTCGATTTGCTGCAGCAGGAGCCGGTGTGCGGCGTCATCTCTGACATGCGGACCCCCGGCGGCGTCACCGGCGCCGACGTCCATGCCTGGCTCACCGCCCATCGCCCCGAGCTGCTGGGCCGCGTCATTTTCATTACCGGTGACATCGTCAACGAAGAAACCAGGCGGCTGCTCAGCGCCACCGGCGCTCCCTGCATTGAGAAGCCATTCCGGGTTCAGCAATTGCTCAGCGTCGTGCAGCAGCTCTTCGGCAGCCCCGGCGAGTCGCAGCCGCCCGCCGCCGCTTCTAAAGCCAACGTCCACCATCACCCACAGCCGCCGGTCGGCGTGCCGGAGGCGTAGTCGAGGCCCCATGAGCGATAGAACGATTCGCTTTCTCGTGGTTGACGATCAGGAAAATATCCGCCGCCTGTGCGTCTCGGTGGCGGGCGCGCTCGGCTTTGAGTGCTCCGAGGCCGCCAGCGCCGAAGAAGCCCTGGCGCGCGCCGAATGCGACGCCCCCGATATCGTGCTGAGCGACTTGCGCATGGGCTCGATGACCGGCGTCGATTTCCTGGCCGCCATCAAGCACCTGCAGCCGCACACGGAAGTCACGATCATGACCGGCTTTGGCTCGGTTGAAACCGCGGTCAACGCCATGAAGCTCGGCGCCTACGATTACATCACGAAGCCGTTCCGCGTTGAGGAACTCAAGCTCATGCTGCAGCGCATGGCTGAGCGCGTCCGCCTGGTCGATGAAAATCGCTTCCTGCGCGAGCGCGTCAACGCCCAAAGCGAGCTGAACGGCATCGTCGGCAACTCGGTTCGCATTCAGCAGGTTTTGAAGACGGTGGCGCGCCTCAAAGACGGCGCTACCCCGGTGCTCATCTCCGGCGAGAGCGGCACCGGCAAAGAACTGGTGGCGCGCGCCATCCACTTCGGCGGAGAGCTGGCGTCACGCCCCTTCGTTGCCGTCGATTGCGGTTCGCTGGTGCCTACGCTGATTGAAAGCGAGCTGTTCGGCTACGAGAAAGGCGCATTTACCGGCGCAGTGCGCACCCGGCAGGGCCTGTTTGAGACTGCCGACGGCGGCACGCTGTTCCTTGACGAAATTGGCGAACTGCCGCTCGAAATGCAGGCCAAGCTGCTGCGCGTGCTGCAGGAAAAAGAAATTCGCCGTGTCGGGGGCACGCACCCCATCGCGGTCAATGTGCGCATCATCGCCGCAACCAATCGCGACCTGGAAGGCGCATACCAGCAAGGTACTTTCCGCAAAGACCTCTACTTCCGCTTGAACGTGGTTGCGGTGCACCTGCCGCCGCTGCGCGAGCGCAAAGGCGATATTCCCTTGCTGGTGCATCGCTTCCTCGATCGCGATTCCTCCACCGCCCAGGTCACCGTCAGCGATGCCGCCATGGCAGCCCTGGTTGATTACGACTGGCCAGGCAACGTGCGCGAGCTGGAGAACGCCATCGCGCACGCGCTGGCGCTCGGCAACAGCAGCGTCATTGAGCTCGATGACCTGCCGCCGGCCGTGCAGCCCCGCGCCGCCCTCGCTCATCGCCAAGCTCACGCCGCGCCTGCGCCCGACGTCACGCAGCTCGAAGACCTGGAACGCGTCACCATCGCGCGCGTCTTTCAGCAGGTCAATGGCGATAAACAGCGCGCACGCCAGATGCTTGGCATCAGCCGCGCCACGCTTTATCGCAAGCTGAAGCGCTACCACATCGGGCCATTCGGCATGCCACCCTCGGCAGCCAATTAGCCGCGCGAATGAGATTTTGCGTCTCACGCTGAGACATTCGGGGCTCGCCGCCTTGACACCGAGTGCCATTCTTCAACAACTTGGCGGCGCCTGAGGCTTTGGTGATTCAAGTGCTCTTCAATTGGGGTCGTTGTCGCAGGGTTGGTTTAGACCTCTCTTATATGCGACTGAAATGCGGAGCGCGGTTAACCGGCTGCGCTCCGCCAGGCCCAAAACCACGGGGGAAGCATGGAACCTGAAATCGTCTGCGAATCCGGCATCACGGCGCTGCTGGAGCATTACTCGCCCGTGGGTCATCTGAGCGCCGCGCGCACCGACGCCGCCGGGCTCAGCTACTGCATCTTCCGCAGCGGCGAAGACCACTTCGGTATTCCGCTTGAAATGGTCGAGGAATGCGTCAGCCGGCCTGACATTATGGAAGTGCCGGCGTCGCCGCCGTTCTTCCTGGGCGTGCTGAATCACGAAAACGAAACCTTGCCGGTCATCGACCTGGCGATGTGCTCCACTCCGCTGGCGGATCCGTCGTATTGCCTGGTGCTGAGGCTTGCCTCCGGCAGCGAATCTGACGAAAGCTCAATCTCAATCGCCATTGCCGCCGATGAGCTCATCTGGGCAACCGCGGTGCGCGGCCTGGCCTCAAGCGCCGAAATGCGCTTTGCCCCGTATGAAGCGGCTTCGCGCTTCATCGCCGGAAGAATTTCCTGGGGCAACACCGTGGCCTGGGCGCTCGACCCTTGCCAGCTCACCAAGGCGCTGTTTTCATCAGTGATGGATTAGCGCTGCGCGTCCGCGGCCTGCGCCGTTGCGGCTTCTAGAACCGGCTCAGCTCCAGCATGGCCTGGTAAATATCCTCAGGCTGCGGCAGGATCGCATCCTCCAGCTTCGGCTGATACGCCACAAATGTGTCTTTCGCGGCGACTCGCCGCACCGGCGCATCGAGATCGTCAAACAACTCATCGGCAATGCGCGCCGCGATTTCCGCCGCATATCCCCAGCTCAGCATGTCTTCATGCGCCACGATCACGCGGTTGGTCTTGCGCACCGATTCGGCGATCGCCTCCCAGTCGTAGGGCGAGAGCGACCGCAAATCGATCAGCTCGGCTGAAATTCCATGCTCGCGCTCCAGCCGCTGCGCCGCCTGCAACGCCCGCGGCACTACCGCGCCATACGTTACAAACGTCAATTGCGTCCCTTCCCGCACGACTTTCGCCTTTCCCAGCGGAATCATGTAATCGGGCCCGGGATAAGGCGCGCGCCCATAGCTCTCGCGATAAAGCCGCTTGTGCTCCAAGAACATCACCGGATCGTCGCAGCGAATCGCGGTGCGCAGCAGCCCGTTGGCATCAAGCGCGTTGGAAGGGAACACCACGCGCATCCCCGGCGTGTGAGTAAACAGGCTTTCGCCGCACTGCGAGTGATAAATGGCGCCGCCGGTCAGGTATCCGCCGGTGGCAACGCGAATCACGGCGGGGCAGGAAAACTCGCCATTCGAGCGCCACCGGATCAGCGGCAGCTCGTTGCGCAACTGGTGAAATGCCGGCCAGATGTAATCGAAAAACTGGATCTCGACCACCGGCTTCAGCCCGCGCGTTCCCATGCCTACGGCGCGCCCGACGATCGTGGCCTCGGCCAACGGAGAGTTGAACACACGCTCAGAGCCGAACTCGGCCTGCAAGCCGCCCGTCAGCTTGAACACGCCTCCTTTGCCCTTCACCAGCTTCTGTTCCAGGTACTGTTCGCGGGAGCAATCGGCCACATCTTCGCCGAACACCACAATGCGCGGGTCGCGACGCATCTCGTCGCGCAGGCACGCGGTGATCAGGTCAGCCATGGTCTTGTTTTGCGCCGCCTGCCCTTCCGCCGCGGCGGCCGGCTGGGAGGCAAATTGACTTGACGTAGGGTCCAGATCTTCCGAGTACACGAAGCGGCGGTATGAATCCACCTCGGGAATCGCGGCGTGTTCGGCGCGTTCGCTGGCCGCCGCAATCTCGTCGTCCACCTGCTTTTCGAGCTGATTGATGCCAGCTTCGTCGAGGATGCGCTCGCGCAGCAGGAACAACTGCCAGCGCGTCAGCGGATCGCGCTCGGCTTCGTGCTGCCGCTCTCGCTCAGGGCGATACAGCTTTTGATCGTCGGAGAGCGAATGCGAATAAGGCCTGACCACGTGCCCGTGCACAAACGCCGGGCCGTTGCCCGCGCGGCAATGCTCCACTGCCACCTTGAAAGCGGCGTAGCTGGCAATCGGATCGGTGCCGTCAACTTCGGCAAAATAAAAATTCGGGAAATTGCGCACCAGCGTGCTGATGTTCCCGCCGGCGGTTTGCGCCTCTACCGGAACCGAGATCGCGTACTCGTTGTCTTCCACCACGAACAGCACCGGCAGCTTCTTCAGCGCCGCGGAATTCAGCGCCTCCCAGAACTCGCCCTGGCTGGTGGTGCCTTCACCCAGCGAGCAATACACTACCTCATCGCCGTGAAACACCACGTCTTTGAACTCGCGATAATCGCCTTCGGCTTTTTCAGCCGCCTCCGGATGGCGCGCAAAATACCGCCCGGCCTCGGCGCATCCCACCGCCTGCAGGCATTGCGTCCCGGTGGGTGAGGACTGGGTCACGACGTTCAGCCGCTTCGAGCCCCAGTGTGACGGCATCTGCCGCCCGCCCGACGCCGGATCGCTGGCTGCTCCCATCGATTCCAGCAGCATCTCTTCCGCCGTTACTCCCACGGCCAGGCACAGCGCGCGGTCGCGATAATAGGGGTAAAACCAGTCATACCCGCCGCGCAGCGCCATGCCGGCCGCGACCAGCAGCGCCTCATGGCCGGCCCCTGAAATCTGGAAGTAAATTTTCTGCTGCGGCTTCAGCACGATCTCGCGGTCATCCACCCGGCGCGAACAATACATCAGGCGGTAAATCTCGATGAGCTGTTCGCGCGTCAGCCCTTCATATTTCCTCTCCGGTTCGCGCAGCGCAGTGGCAGCAGATTTGCCGTTTCTGGCAGCCTTTGTGGGCGGCATTTGTGACCTCAGGTAGAGACTCGTTTCGGCGAGCGTACCGCTTATTCTAATCGCAGGGCGTCATGGCGCGCGAAACACCAGGCGCATTCCGGGCGCGGCGCTGCCGGCGCTTAAATTCGATGGCTTGAGGTCAGCGCGCGGCCAGGGCGCGCTCGATGGCCTGCTCCGCCAACGGCGCCATGATCTTGTAACCCTCGGCATTCGGATGCAGGCCGTCAGCCGCAAGGTCGGTTCGCAGCATGCCGTCAGGCCCCACCATGTGGCGGTAGTAATCGAGATAAACCAACCGGTGCGCCGAGCAGTAGCTCTTCAGCCAGTCATTCAGCGCGCGAATCTTTTCCGGATCGCGGCGCGGCGTCTGCGGGCGCGTGCCTTTGTCGTGCACCGGCAGCACCGACGAAAACACCACGGCAATGCCGTGCGCCGCCGCCACCTCCGCCATCGAGGCGTAGCTGTCTTCAATCTGCTTCAGCGTCATGGGGCCGGTGTTTCCGGCAATATCATTCGTGCCCGCCAGCACCACCACCACCTTGGGCTGCAGGTCGATAACGTCGGGGCGCATTCGGATCAGCATCTGCGGCGTGGTTTGGCCGCTGATGCCGCGGTCCACATAAGGCTTGCCGGGAAAGTAATCGGCCAGCTTCCAGAAATCAGTGATGGAATCGCCCATGAAGACCACGCGCTGCTCGCCTGCCCGTGGCGGCCCCAGTTCGGCGTTGGCGTCGGCGTAGCGCTTCAGTTGCGCCCAGTCCTGCAGCCGGTCCCACTGCTGCGCAATCACTTTTTGCGCTTCTTCGAGCGTGGCCGGCTGCGGCATGGCAGGAAACGGCGAGCGCGGCGCGGCTTGCGACTGCGCGGCAGAAGCCGGCGGCGCCGTGGGAGACGCGGGTTGCGCGGAAGATTGAGCGGAAGCCGCGGGCGCGCTGCCTATCGCCCACACGAGCAGGATGGCAAATGCAAGCTTCATGGCCGCCGACTATACCAAATCACCATCGGCACGGCCGGCGAAGGCGGGTGCATTGCCTCTGGCTGCCTGGTTGCAGTTCGCGCCAGATTCAAGCTATTGCGAATCGGCTAGGTGGGCGGCATTGCGCGCGCTTGCCGCTTCCGTCACACTCTAGGCAGTGCTGAAGGATTCCGAAGCCATCGTGCTGCGCACCTACCCGCTGCGCGAAGCTGACCTGCTGGTCAGCTTCTTCACCCGCGCTGAGGGTAAGGTGAAAGGAGTAGCGCGCGCCGCCAAGAAATCCAAACGACGCTTCGGAGGCGCGCTTGAGCCGCTCACGCACGTTCGCCTTTTTTGGGAAGACCGCGAGCGCACGGAACTCGCCCGCATCGATTCCTGCGAAATCATCTCCTCGCCGCTGACCGAAACCATCGACTACCCGCGCGCCGTCGCCCTCGCGCACA
>JAJPJZ010000225.1 GCA_021323935.1 Terriglobia bacterium
CAGCGGCACGGAATGGTTGGAACTTTCTCGCCTTTCTTTACTTCTCCGCTGCCGCTGCACACCTTGCACCGGGTTCCGTCGCTGCAGGTGCCATGGCCAAGGCATGACGGGCATTTCTGGAGGCGCTGGACGGTCATCGGCAGTTTGGATGCGAAAATCCAGGGCAGCACAATTTTTTTGCACCTTCCCTGGGCCATTTTCAGGCGCCTGCTGCACCCGGCTGCTTGCGTCAGTTACTCTGCTCTGACGCCCGGCCGCCACGGCATGCCGGCCAGCAATGCGCAACCTGAAACTCACGCTCGCTTACGACGGCACTGATTTTCACGGCTGGCAGGTTCAGCCCGGCCGCTCCACCATCCAGGGCGCGCTCGCCGAAGCGCTCCAGCGGGTCACCGGCTCATCATCCATTCCCCAGGGCGCGGGGCGCACCGATGCCGGAGTCCACGCGCTCGGGCAGGTTGCGAGCTTCACGGTTGCGGCCCCGATTCCGGCACGCAACCTCGTCATTGCGCTGAATGACGCGCTGCCGCCCGCAATTCGCGTGCTCTCGGTCGAAGAAGTTGCGCCCGATTTTCATCCGCGCGTTTCGGCGAAGCGCAAGACGTATCGCTACCGCATTCTGCGTGCCGAACTCTGTCCGCCATTCGTTGCCCGCTACGTGTGGCATCACCCCTATCCGCTTGACGAAGCTGCCATCATTGCGGCGGCCGCGCTGCTCGAAGGCGAGCACGATTTCACCTCGTTTGCCGCCGTCGACCCTGACCGCTCTGAACGCCTGGCCGCGCAGGAAGCTTCTAACCTCCGCACCATTTATTCTTCCCGTTTTGAGCGCCACAATGATGAGCTCATCTACACCGTCACCGGCAATGGCTTCCTGCACCACATGGTCCGCAACCTGGTGGGAACTTTTCTGTTGATTGGCCGAGGCACTCTCAAGCCCGCGGACCTGCCGCGTATCCTCGCGGCGCGCAACCGCTCGGCCAATCCCGGAGCAACGGCGCCCCCGCAGGGACTCTACCTGGTCAGCGTGGAATACTGACACCCAGTGCGCGATCCATCGTGAATCCAATTGCTACAATGTCCCCGATGCCCACGCCCACCATCGAATTCAACGGCTCCGACTACGTGGCGCCGCAGTTGCCGAACCACAAAGTCAAGGTCAAGAAGCCCGGCCAGCGCGCCTGCAACCAAAAAGACGCCAAGAACAAGCTGTGCAACGGCCACCTGAAGCGCTGGTACTACGCCGACGACGTGATCGAGCAGCAGGATGGCGACATTGAGCGCGAGTGGGGAAAAGATGCCGAAGTTTATCGCTGCGAGCACTGCAAGACGCTCTACCTGCCTAATCCGGAAGACACCAGCGGCATGAACGTGGCCGGTCGCGGGTCAATTTCAGTGTTCGGACTCACCATCAAGCCGAAAGGCTGATCAACCGAGTGTGCGCTAGTTGTCGAAGCTGTCCAGCTTGACGGCGTAAATCTGGCAGTCGATGCCGAAATCCACTTTTTTCGCGAGCGCAAAAAAGATGGTCTTGCCGTCGCGGCTCCATTGCGGCGCCGTGGCCCGGCCTTCATCGTTTGCAACCTTCCGAACATGGGTGCCGTCTGGGTCCATCACGTAAATTTCAAAGTTGCCGCGCCGGTTGGAAGCGAATGCAATCTTCTTCCCATCCGGCGACCACGCCGGCCAGCCGTCAAATGCCGGATCGTTAGTCAAATTGCGCTGGTTGCTGCCGTCCGCGTTGGCGATAAACACTTCAGAGTTGCTTTCGCCCAGCATCCGGCGAAACGCGATCCTGCTTCCATCGGGCGACCACGCGGGGTAAGTATTGACCCCGCCCTCAATCAGCTTGGTGATTTTTCTGCCGGCAATCTCGATCGTATAAATTTCTGCCGGGTTCTTTTTTGGCGGATTCAAGTCGTCGTCCGTACAGTAGGCCAGCAGCTTGCCGTCGGGTGACCAGTTGGGATGGATCGTCTTCACCTCCGGCGGCGTGAGCGGCTCCACGCCGCTGCCGTCAGGGTCCATCAGGTAAATGCGCTCGCTTCCGTTCGTAATCAGCACAAACGCGACCTTGCGGCCGTCGGGCGACCACGCCGGATCTTCGTGATCGGCATCATCGCGCGTGAGCTGCGTAACGGCTGAGCCATCCAGCTTCATCCGGAAGAGCTGCTCCTTGCCGGCCACCATCGAAATAAAAATCATCTCGCTGCCGTCGGGCGAGAGCGTCGGCGAATCATTGATGGAATGGCTGAACTGATACGCGACGCCGATTGCGCGCTTCGCTTGGGCAGCGCAGGCCAGCGCCAGCGCCAGGACCACGAGGGCAGTCTTCATCACCTGCTTTGACGGCCCGCATCGCCCTGCGTGAGCTACTCTCGTCCCGAACAGCAAAGCCTTCATCCCCTCCTTCTGTTGCACCAGCACGGCCCGAGCTGCGCGCCCTCAATCCTTTCGTTTTCCCCACGTCCAATAAAGGCCAAGGTAGGCATACGTTTCACCCAGCCCGGCGACGGAGTGGCCGTAGGCGAACAGCAACTGGTGGTCAGGATTCCTGAAATGATAGTAGCCGCCAAAATCGATCATGGTCGATGCGCGGATTTGGGGTGTAGCGTAACCCTCCGCCCCATGCGAGAACACTTCCGCGCCGAGCTCCAGCTTGTCTTTCACGATCTGGCGCTTGGCCAGGAATCCTCCGTACGGAAAATTCCTGTATTGCGACTGCGGCACAATGGTTTCGCCCGCTCCGCCGTCGAGCGTCCATTTGCCAATGTTCTTTTGCATCCACAGCGGCACCCGGTACCAGATGTGCCCGACACCCAGGCCGTTGGAATAACTGCCGCTCGGCAACTCGAACATGGTGAAGGTTCCGATCTGCGGCACGTGCTTGCTTTCTTTAATCCACGCCCACTTGATGCCGGTTTCAACGTCCGTCACCCCATACGCCGCGGGCCCAGTTCCACCCGGCAAGTACGCCGGATTGTTGCCGGGCACGATCGCGCCAAGAGGCAGGATCAAGTGCAGTTGAATGCGCGGCACCGCGCCCCAGTTGAACTCAAATGCCGGCCCGGTTGCATCCATCTCCACCGGCGTTCCCGCTGCCGCGCCGAAGATGTAGGCCTCGTAGTGGCCAAAGTCAACCGGAACCGGATCATCGATCTGAAACGGCGGCCCTTGTGCCCTGGCGGCCGCCACGCATAGCAACACGAGCGCAACGTGCGCTGCCGTCCTGCTGCGCATCTTGCGAATGTGGTTCACGGCTGCACCGTCGTTCATCAGCCTCGCTCGTAAGCGCCGTCGCATTGCGCCGTTCATCTTAAAAGGTCGCCCGCGGTTTTTGCGAGCGGCGCCAGCCCCTTGGCGCGTTGATCTTGCCTGCCCCGGGAGTCCGATTTTCCGGTACTGATCCAATTCACGCACTACCGATTTTCCGGCGTTGTTCCTTTCTTCGCACCAAAGCTCTAAAATCGTCTGTTCGGGCGCGTTCTCAGGTCGCTGGACGCGAAACTCGAAACGGTTCCCATGAATGCCTCCGAGTTAATCTTCGATTGGAACCGCGAGAACGCCTCTACTTTCCGCCCATCTCGGCCGGTCCTGCTGAATGACGAAACCCTGCGTGACGGTCTGCAGTCGCCTTCCATCGCCGATCCGCCGCTCGAAACCAAGGTCCAGATCCTTCACCTCATGGAAGCGCTCGGCATCAACTCGCTCGATCTCGGCCTGCCCGGCGCGGGCGCGCGCGCCTGCGAACAGGTCGAGCGCCTGGCGCGCGAAATCGTCGGTCGCAAGTTAAAGATCAAGGCCAACTGCGCCGCGCGCACTCACAAGAACGATATCGATCCCATCGCGCGCATCTCGCAAAACGTGGGCCTTGAGATTGAAGCCGCCACGTTCATCGGCTCCAGCCCGATTCGCCGCTACGCCGAAAATTGGACCGACGACTTCCTGCTCAAGACCACCGAAGAAGCCGTCAGGTACGCGCGCTCGCTGGGCCTGCCGGTGATGTATGTCACCGAAGACACTTCACGCTGCGATCCGGGCACGGTGAGGCGGCTCTATCGCGCGGCGATTGAATGCGGCGCGCGCGCCATCGTAGTGTGCGACACCTGCGGGCACGCCACTCCCAACGGAGTCGCCGCCCTGGTGCGCTTCGTCATTGACGAGGTCGTCAAGCCTTCCGGGGAAAGCATTCGCGTCGATTGGCACGGCCACTGCGATCGTGGCCTCGCCGTCGCCAACTCCATGGCCGCGCTTGCTGCCGGCGCCGATTGCGTCCATGCCACCGCGCTCGGCATCGGAGAACGGGTGGGCAACACGCAAATGGACCAGATGCTGGTGAACTTGAAGCTGCTGGGCGTCGCGCCTTGGGCCGGCCAGGACCTGAGCCGGCTCAAGGACTACTGCCGCGTGGTTTCCAATGCCACCGGTGTCCCCATTCCGCGCAATTATCCGGTCATGGGCGACGATGCCTTCCGCACCGGCACCGGCGTTCACGCTGCCGCCGTCATCAAGGCGTTGCGCCGTAACGACGTTGAGCTCGCCGACACGGTTTATTCCGGCGTGCCGGCACATCTCTTCGGTCTCGAGCAGATCATTGAAATCGGCCCTATGTCGGGCAAGTCGAACGTGCAGTTCTGGCTTGAGCGCCACGGCATCACCGCCACCGAGGAACTCGTCGACCGCATCTATCAGCGCGCCAAGTCCGCCCCGCGCTGCCTTACCGACAACGAAATCCGCGCCTGCTGCGAGCAATCCGCCGGCGCCTTGCCCTGAGGCGCCTGCCGCGAGAGATTCGCGAGCGCAATACTGCGTCGTCGTAACGATAGCCAGAGCAACCCTAACGCTGACTCGGGCAACGTCAGGCTCCTGGCGTTTTTCGCTACGTTAGCGCAAAAAGACCGGCGATTCGGCGTGGCCGTTACTCTTGAGCCAGTGGAACGGTGGATCACCCACTGTCCACGTCAGGACG
>JAJPJZ010000377.1 GCA_021323935.1 Terriglobia bacterium
GGGCTGCAGAACCGCGAACGTGCTCACGTCAAGGCCCATCGCCGGCAGTGAATTGACCGCAATCGCCGGCACAGTGTTGCCGATAGTCGCGTTCATCGTCTGCAATTCGACGTTCGAGGCCTGTACTTCCACCGCCGTGCTCACCTGCCCGACCGCCATCTGGATGTTGATTGTCGAGGTGGTGCCGACGCTGATCGTCTGTGCCGAGACCTTCGCCGTTGAGAATCCTGACTTCGTCGCCGTCACGTCATACGTGGCCGGCGGAACGTTGGCCAGGAAAAACCGGCCCTGATCGTTGGTGACACTCGAGAACGTTGTGCTCGTATTGGGGTCGGTCAGGGTGATTTTCACCCCGGGCACGACCGCGCCCTGAGGGTCTGTCACCTGGCCGGCCACGTTGCCGGTATTGATGGCCTGTGCCCATGCGGAGCTCGGAACCACGCTCACCGCCAGTGCAAAGATCATCAAAAGCAAAGCAAGGCTGGACCATCGACATGGCCCAGATGTAACTGCTCTCATCCTGCCCTCCTAATTGTTCTTGCGACTCCAAAAAACCGAGTTGACCTGGGAAACAGTCAACCGAATAGAAGTCCGTATGTAGTGGCCGTTAAAAAGGAACGTCCTGGGACCCGAACGGCGGCCAGCCGGGAAAGCGGCCGCTGCCGAGAGGGTAATGGCATCTTGAGGGCCGAAGCCGTATGTCTGCGCTGGCCAATGAAATCAGCAGCTTACAGAAAAGACTGTCCGGTTTTGGTATGGATTTCTATAGCCCCCCTCAGCGCGATTACTAAAATCCGTAAAAATTGAGGCGCTCGCCTTATTGACACCTGCGGCAGCAGCCCCCGCGCGGCTGACAATATACGCTGCCGGTCAACCCTTGGCGATAGCAACCGCGAGTCGGTCCCCTGGCGGCAGGAGCGGCCCGGCCGCGCACAAAAGAAACGGGCAGGGCCGCAGCCCTGCCCAAGCCAAGTGCTTCCCTTAGAACGCGAATCGCGCGCCGAACTCCGCCCGGAACGACTTCGGCACGATCACCCCGGCCGGGGTGATATACCCGGTCGGCCGTCCGAAGATCGACGACCGGATGTTCCCCTGGAAGGTGTTGCCGAAGTTGGCGCGATTGGTGAGATCAAAGCCCTGGAAGATCAGGCCCAGCTCTTTGTTCTCGCCGAGCTTGATGTTCTTGGTCACGCGCGAATCAAGCTGGAAGAAGCCCTGGCCGCGCGCGAAATCAAAAGGCAGCTCATGGCAGGTTGCGGCCGCCAGGCAA
Source organism: Terriglobia bacterium (assembly GCA_021323935.1). Classification (GTDB taxonomy): domain Bacteria; phylum Acidobacteriota; class Terriglobia; order Terriglobales; family Acidobacteriaceae; genus JAFAIN01. The sequence goes on from JAJPJZ010000377.1 coordinate 1,271, forward strand.
GCGCGAAGCTGCGTGGCGGTGTAGCCGGCCGTGGCCGTGAAGTTATTGGGAGCGGAGTTCAGCACGATGGCGTCGGAGGCGCCATTGCCGCTGCCGAACCCGAGGACGTCAGAGATGCCTTCGGTGATGTTGTAAGGCCGCGCCGACGCCAGTTGCATGATGGGCGCAATCTGGAAGCCCCACGGCAGGTTTACGGTCGCGCTGTTGACCCAGCGATGGCGTTCGTCGTTGGGAACGTAGCCGAAATCGACCGCGCGCAGCGGAGCAAACGGATCGGTGGCCGTATTTCCGAACGAGGCGGCGCTGCCGCGGTAGCTGCGCGCCCATGACAGCGTGTAGGTGCTGGTGAAGGCGATGTTGTGGCTCATGCGGCGGCGGTAGCTCACGTTGCCGCCGTTGTATTGCGAGTTCGAAATGGCTTCGTTGTTGCTGATGGACCCGAGCGCAGGCTGGCCGGCATTGGTGAATGCCGAGGCCAGAATGCGGGCGCAGGTGGCGCAGGTCTGCGGATTGATGTTGACCGTCTTGGGCTCGTGGTTGGCCAGCTCATGGACCAGGTCAACCTCAATAACGGACGAATTGCTGACCTGTATGGAATAGCCGAGGTTGAACTGCTGCGACATGGGGTTGCGGAAGTTGGGATCGACCAGCCTGCCGGTAGCGCCAGCCGGCAAAGACGTGGGCGGAGGCGGCGCGACCGGCACCGGATCAACGCCCCAGCGATAGCTTGCCAGCGGAATGCTGGTCCCGGGCACGGTACAGTTCGAGCACGCCGCGCCCACGCCGCCGTGGCTGATGCTGAACAGCGTGGCAAACAGCACGGGGTTGGCCTGCTGCACCATGAACAACGGAATGTTGATAAACGTCTGGCCGTAGTAGATGCCGTAGCCGCCGCGGATGACCTGGCGCCCGCTCGAGCCGAAGCTGTAGGCGAAGCCCACGCGCGGGCTGAAGTCCTTGCTGTCGGGGTCAGGAATGCTGGAGGCATACGGGCTGTTGATGGCCTTCAGTTCAAGGTAGGTCCGGCTCTGCGGGATCACATTTTCGCCATACAGGCCAAAATCCTTGTCATAGCGCAAGCCCAGGTTCAGCGTGAGATTGTGGCGAATTTTCCAATCGTCCTGGAAATAGCCGCCCAGCATCTTTGCACTGAACTCGAAGGCCGGGTTGCCGCCGGCCAGCGCCATGCTTTGCAGCGCGCCCGGCGTCGCAAAGCCCTGCGGGTATTTGCCGTTGCTGTTTGAGGCGATGATCGAGGGATCGTCGAACCAGCCCAGCGTCAGCGTGGGGTTGAACTCGAAGTAGCCGCCAAGGGTCGGCTCCCAAACATAATCAACGCCGGTCTTGAAGCTGTGGTTGCCGTGGACGATGGAAAGATCGTCCTTGAACTGCCATTTGCGCTGCACCGAGCCTTGAGGCACGTTGCCGTTGGTGCCGAAGGAGGCATCAGGGAAGCTGAACAGCGGCAGGAACTGCCCGGTGGTGATTTTGTTGTTCCAGTACTGGAAGCCGGCCGTGAGGGCATTCACTACGGTCGGCCGCAGGACCGAGTTCAGGGTGGCATTGATGAGCTGCAACTGGTTGGTGGTGGTGTTGGTCTGCGTGCCGTCAACCGTGTTGTTGTCCTGGTCGTTCAGGCTGTTATTGCCCTGGTGGTTGTAGGTCAGGAAAAAAGATTCGTTGGCGGTGAAGTGATGATCGTAGCGGCCGGTATAGCGCGTATCGAAATACGGAGTCGGGATCACGCTGACCGGTTGCGCGCCCAGCACTTTCGCGACGGTCAGTTCGTTGATAGCGGTGGAGGTTACCGGAATCGCGGTGTGCTCGCGCACGCGCTCGATGGCGAAGAACAGGAAGTCCTGGTCCTTGCGAACCGGGCCGCCCACCGAACCGCCGAATTGCTGGCGGCTGAAGTCGGGCTTGGTGGGGTTGGCGACGGGCGCGCCGGTCGAGGTGTGCGAGGAAAAATAGTCGATTGCGTTCAGCGCGGTTTCAGTATCGAAAAGGTAGGCAGAGCCGTGATAGGCATTGCTGCCGGCCTTGGTAATGACGTTGACCGCCGCGCCTTCGCTGCGTCCATTGGCAGCCGAGAAGCGCTGCGTGCTGATGTTGAATTCCTCGACCGCTTCGAGCGGAAGCTGCATCACGGGCCCGCCCACGGTGTTGTCCTTGTCGTCGATGCCATTGACCGTGACGTTCACGTTGCGGCCGTTTGAGCCGTTCACGGCAAACACCGCGATGCGGTTCTTGGTGGGATCATAGGAGTTCACCGGCTTTACGCCGGGAGCGAGCACCGCGAGGTTGGCAAAATCGCGGCCGTTCAGCGGAAGGTTCTCGACCTGGGTAGGCGTAATTTCCATGCCGACGCTGGTCTTTTGTTGATCGAGCACCGGAGCTTCAGCGTGGACTTCAATAGTTTCGGAAACTGCGCCCGGCGTGAGCGTGAAGTTCTGGGTGGTGGTGCGCTGCACAAAGACTTCGGTCTGGTTTGACACCTGCACAGCAAAGCCGCTCTTCGAAGCCTTAACCGTGTACAAGCCGGGAGGCAGCACATCAAAGCGGTAGTTGCCGCTGCCGTTGGTTGCGGTGGAGCGCGTCGAGCCGGTAGCGTTTTCGGTCAACGTAATGGCGGCGTCACCGACCAGGGCGCCTTGCGAATCGGTTACGGTTCCTTGCAGCGACCCTGCCGCGGTCACGGCCTGCCCGACAGCCAGGCCGCAGAACGCCAGCAGCAGAGACGACAAAAACAGCACACTGCCAAATCTGCCTTTCATGAAACCCCCTCCTCTGACGGAGCGACGATTGACGTAGCCCGGCAAGACACGCCGTCTCGTGTTCGGTCAAGCACTGCTGAGCTAGTCGGTAGGGCAAAAAAGCTAGGAGCTACTTGCCCGCCACAGTGCATTACTTTTTCCGAATTACTGGATAAATGCGCGCTCTTTGTCTTCAGTGTCTTAGCTGGTCTGCTGACGCAGGTTCTATGGATTTTGGGAGACTATAGCCGCGCGCACTGCGGGAAATGGTAGGCGCGAGAGTCGTCCGGCTTGACCAGGCAGTAAACAGTTTCTTCAGGGCAGTTTTAGTGATGGTTACGGTGCGCCGGCGCGGCGGCGACTACTTGCCCAGGATCAGCTTGGCAATGGTCTGGAGCTGCATGTTGCTGGTTCCTTCATAGATCTTGCCGATCTTGGAATCGCGCCAGTACTTTTCGACGGGGTAATCCTTGGTGAAGCCGTAGCCGCCGTAGATCTCAACCGCCAGCGAGGTGACGCGCTCGGCCACCTGCGAACAGAACAGCTTGGTCATGGCGGCTTCTTTGACGAAGTCGAGGCCGGCGTCCTTCATGCGGGCGGTGTTATAGACCATCATGCGGGCCGCTTCAATTTCAGTGGCCATTTGCGCGAGCTGGAACTGAATGCCCTGGAACTCAGAGATGGAGCGGCCGAACTGCTTGCGTTCCTTGGCGTACTTTACGGCGTATTCCCAGGCGCCGCGCGCCACGCCCAGCATCTGCGCGCCGATGCCGATGCGGCCTTCGTTCAGGGTTTCGATGGCGATTTTGTACCCTTTGCCCACTTCACCCAGCACGTTCTCGCGAGGCACGCGGCAATCTTCAAGAATCAGTTCGCAGGTGGATGAAGCGCGAATGCCGAGCTTGTCTTCTTTCTTCCCTACGGTGAAACCGGGAAAGGCTTTTTCCACGAGGAACCCGGTGACGCCGCGATATCCAGCCGAGGGATCGACGGTAGCGAACAGGACAAACAAGCTGGCTTCCTTGGCATTGGTGATCCAGAGCTTGCGGCCGTTCAGCACATATTCAGAGCCGCGCAGTTCGGCGCGAGTCTGCATGGCAAAGGCGTCGGAGCCTGACGCAGCTTCGCTCAGCGCGTAGGCGCCCACCCACTCGGAGCACATGCGCGGCAGGTAGCGGCGGCGCTGTTCTTCGCTGGCGTAGCGCAGAAACGGCGTGTGCACCAGCGTGTTCTGCACATCGACGATCACGCCGGCCGAGGCATCGACGCGCGATATTTCTTCGACCGCCAGCACCGCCTCAAAAAACGAGCCGCCCGAGCCGCCATATTGCTCAGGGACTTCAATGCCCATCAGGCCAAGCTGAAAAAACTGGGCGAGAAGTTCGTGATCGAATACGCCCTTTTCGTCCATTTCGCGCACGCGGGGGCGCAGCCGCTCTTCGGCGAACTGGCGCACGTTTTCGCGGAACAGTTGTTCATCGTCGGTCAACGCAACCAGCGGCGGGCGAGCGGGCGCTTTTTCCAGCATGGCTTCAGGCATGAGACCTCCGAGTGCAGGCCAGGCGATTGCAGGCGAACTGAGGATTTTAGCAGGGCGGCCGCCCATGGAGCCGGTCGTTATAATCGCGCGATGGCGCTGGTGGTGTTTCTTCGTGGCGTGAATGTGGGCGGGCACAAAACGTTGCGGCCGAGCGCGCTGGCACGAGAGCTGGCCCGCTATGACGTGGTCAACATCGGCGCCGCGGGCACCTTCGTGGTCTGCAAACCGCCGGGCCGCGCCGAGCTGCGCGCGCAGTTGCTCCGCAAGCTGCCGTTCGCGGCTGAAATTGCCATGTGCGAAGGCCGCGACCTGCTCAGACTCGCAAGGCAGAATCCGTTCGGCAGCGAGACTGCAGCCGCAGGCGTGGTGCGGTTCGCCAGCATCCTGGTAAGTCCAAGAAGCGCGGCGCTGAAGCTTCCGCTTTGCATTCCTGGTGAAGGCGACTGGCTGGTGAAAGTAATGGCGCGGCAGGGCTGCATTGTGTGGGGTGAATACCGGCGCCACATGAAGACCATCGCCTACCTGGCCCAGATGGATAAATTGCTGGGCACCACGGTCACGACGCGCAACTGGAACACCATCACGGCGATCGCCGAAGTGCTGAAGGGTGAAAGCCGGCCGAAAAAGCGCCGCGCGGCGGCTAGCGCCTGAAGACGACTTTAAGCGTCTCCCCGCTCAGGATCTTCTGAATCTGGTTCTTCGCGTGGGTGCTCCACGGGCTGTTGGTATCGAGCCGGACATAGGCGCGCCAGTGCCGCAGCGCCTTGCGCGACTGCCTGATTTTTTCGTAGGCGAGCGCCAGGTTGTAATGAGCGTCAGCGTAGGTGGGAGCCAGGCTGATGGCGGAGTGATAAGCCTCCACCGCTTCGGTTACGCGGCCGGTTTCATCCAGAACATTGCCCAGGTCAAAGTAGCCGAGGGCATAACGACCATCGGTTTCGATGGCTTTGCGGTAATGGCGCTCGGCGGCGGCAAAATCCTGGCGGTTGTAATAGAGCGTGCCCAGGTTGATGTGCGCGGCAGCATGCGCTGGGTCAAGCTCGAGCACGCGCTCATAGCACACGATGGCTTCCGGCTGCGTGGCCGGGTCTTCTTCCAGGCCGACTGCTTTGGCAAAAATCTCAGCCACGGTTTCAGGCGGCTGCATCGGCCGCACTTTCGCTGAAACCACGCGCTCCTGCGGGCTGAAGTCCATGACGAACTGGCCGGCCAGCGGCTCAACCGCGGCGCCGCGGTGGCGAAAGACTACGCGCGCGCCGGCAGAGAAGGTTCCGGCTTCGAGCAGCGGATTTTCCATACCCGCTACCTGCTTCAACATCGCCTGCAGGGAGGCGCGGATTACGGCGGGGCGTACGCGCTTGGCGCGCAAATCACGCACTTTTTTGAGCTGCAGCAGTTCGAAAAACGAATAGGTTTCGGCAACGCCGATGAGGCCGGCTTTTTCCCATCCGGCGAGCTGCTGCGCCGTGATCTTCAGAATGCGGAGTACGTCGGCTCGGCAGTACTTGTGCATGGCGTTTGTGGCGCGTGCTCCCCTGAAAATCGAGCCCGGCGCCTGCGGGCTGTTGCCGTGCCTCGCGTCGAGAAAAGTTCGCTCGGCTCTCGCGGCGAAGCCCGCTTCAGCCCTCGTTGCCCGCTCATTATGCGAACCTGCGGGACGAGCGCGCAAGTGCAAACCCGGAATCCTCAGTGAGTTACCTGTGCGTTGTTGTGGATAAGGAGCGAGAAAAGCAACAGGGCAGAGGCCAGCGTGAAAA
>JAJPJZ010000047.1 GCA_021323935.1 Terriglobia bacterium
GTCGGCTTCAACTTCCGCATGACCGACATGCAGGCGGCGCTTGGCCTGGTCCAGCTCCAGCGCCTGCCCGGCTTCCTGGAGCGCCGGCGGGCACGCGCAGCCCGCTATGCGGCCGCGCTTTCAAGGCTCCCCTTCATGGCGCCACCGCAGGAGCCCGAAGGCTGCGAGACAAATTTCCAGTCGTATATGTTGCGCATGCTGGAAGACGCGCCCATCGGCCGTGACGAACTGATGCAGGCCATGCTTGACCGCGGCATCAGCACGCGCCGCGGCGTCATGCCGATCCATCGCGAAAAGCCCTACTCTGACCCGCGGTGGGACGCGCTGCTACCCGAAACCAATCGCGCCGCCGATCGCACCATCATTCTTCCGCTGTTCGACCAGATGACTGACGAAGACCAGGATTACGTTTTGGAATCCATCTTTGAAATCTGTGGGCGATAATCCCGGGCGATTGCGCGCGCGCACTGCCGGCTATCTATTGTGGATGGCCGGTGTGTCCGCCGCGTTCTGGCGCCCGCTGCACGCGTTGTTCAGCAGCTCGCTGCAGGCTGAATTCAGCTCGCACGTGGTGTTGCTTCCCGTGGTTGCGGCATACCTGGTGTGGTCAGAGCGCCGCGAAATTTTTTCGGCGGCAAGGTATCACCCGCGGTTCGGAGCGGCTTCGGCTGCGTGCGGCGCCTGCGTGTCGGCGGTTTTATGGAGATGGGGCAGTGCGGCGCCGGTGCTGCAGTTGGTCGCAGTCCTGCTGCTGGCAGGCGCCGGATTTGCCGCGTTTTTTGGCGCGGCTGCTCTGCGCAAAGCGATGTTTCCCTTTGCGCTGCTGCTGCTGATGTTGCCGTTGCCCGCCGCTGCCATTGAGCACGCAATTGAGTTTCTTCGCTCGGGCTCAACTTGGTTGACTGCGTGGATGTTCGCAGCGCTCGGCGTGCCGGTGTTTCGCGAGGGTTTCACCCTGGCCGTTCCCGGCGTGACGATTGAAGTGGCCAAGGAGTGCAGCGGCATCAATTCAAGCGTCGCGCTGATGATCACGCTGCTGGTGGCGGCGCACGAAACCTTGCGCGCGCCGTGGCGCAAAGCGATTCTGCTGGCGGTCGCCATTCCGCTTTCAATCGTGAAAAACGCGGTGCGCATCGTCACGCTGACCATGCTGGCGCTCAAGGTCAATCCCGATTTCCTTTATGGGCGGCTGCACCACGAAGGCGGCTTCGTCTTCTTCTTAATCACGCTTGCCATGCTGTATCCCATCTGGAAGCTCCTGCAAAGGGGAGAAGCCGGCCCGCCTGAAAATCGGCTTGCTGCGGCCACTTCGGTGGCATACCCGGTTTCGGCCGGCAGTTGAGGCAAGTGCTCAGGATGGGGCAGTACTTTGCTGCCCAAAGTTGCAATAAATTTCACTTTGTCCCCAACCGCATCGTGATCGGCCTTACGCCGGCGCCGGATTCGATGCTTTTAATCAACGACTTCGCCAAATTGAGGTAGCTAAATCCCAACCCTGCCTGGACACAACTGGCAGGTAAATTGCTCAACTACAGGTGATTCCTCCTCCAAGTCCTTGTAGGGAGCGCGTTTACGGAGCAATGAGCGCATTTCATCAACTCGAACTACATAACTCCACTGTTCTGCAGCCGCAGGGCCGCGCGGCCGCGCCGGAGCGCACTGAGCGCCACGGCCGCAAAAGCGTGGCGGAGAGCGTTTGGGGGAAAGTTTTCCCACGGCCGTTTCACGAGCACGCGATTCTTGGGGAAGAGCTGTTCCTGCACACTTTGTCAGTAGAGCGGAAGCGTTCAGAGCGGTCCGGCACGCCGTTCATGCTGGTTGTTCTGCGCAGCCATGAAGTTTTCCACGCCGGCCACGGAAAAGGCGCGGCGCGCAAGTTCCAGCGCGACGTGCTTTCGCTGACCCGCGATATCGACGTTGCCGGCTGGTACGAAAAAGATGCGGCGCTCGGAATCATCTTCACCGAGATTTCAGGCTCCGACCACGCCATGGCGACTGCCATCCTCGACCGGCTGGCGGCTGCGATGCGCGAATCGCTGGGCACGGAGATGGCGGCGAAGATCGCCGTCAGCTATCACATTTTTCCCGATGAGCCGCACCGGGCGGAGGAAAACACCGATCGCCTGCGCTTCTACCCCGATGTTCCGCGCACGGAAGCGCATCGCCGCTCTGCGCACCTGATGAAGCGCGCGGTGGATATCGTCGGCAGCCTGCTGGCGATCGCCGTCCTGGCGCCGGTTTTCCTGGTGGTGGGAGCGCTGGTTAAGCTGACTTCGGAAGGCCCCGTTCTGTTCCGGCAAAAGCGGATTGGCCAGGGCGGCACGCCGTTCACCTTCCTGAAGTTTCGTTCGATGTATGCCAACAACGACCCCAAGATCCACCAGGAGTACGTTGCCAAGCTGATTGCCGGCAACGCCAGCGCCGAGCCGGGCGCGCCGGTGTTCAAGCTCAAGAACGATCCCCGCATCACCCGCATTGGCCGGATTCTCCGCCGTACCAGCCTCGACGAGCTGCCCCAGTTCTTTAATGTTCTGAAGGGCGACATGTCGCTGGTGGGGCCGCGCCCGCCGCTGCCTTACGAGGTGGATGCCTATGACCTCTGGCACCGCCGCCGGGTGCTTGAGATCAAGCCCGGCATCACCGGCCTGTGGCAGGTCAACGGCCGCAGCAAAGTGAGCTTTGACGAGATGGTCAGGCTCGACCTGAAATACGCCCGCCAGTGGACCATTGCCATGGACCTGAAGATCCTGTGGCAAACGCCAAAGGCAGTGTTCTCCGGTGACGGAGCATACTAGACCCCGGTGACGGCCCGCGAGGGCCCGTCGTTCAGCTATGTTCAACCGCAAGTGTGCCGAGAGGCACA
>JAJPJZ010000216.1 GCA_021323935.1 Terriglobia bacterium
CAATCCTGGACCTTGACGGCGAAGATTGCGCAGGCTTGACGACCTCGGCGTGCACGAACGTGGCGCCGGCGGTGAACCTGTTTGCCAACAACGCCGGCGGCGGCGAATTCCTGGTGCTGCTCTACGATTTCAAGAACGACCTGCAGGCTTACCTCGGGCCGCGTTCGGGCGTGCCGATTGGTGGAGGAACGCTGCAGGACGCGATCAACTTCGATAGCGCGCACGCCAGCCAGGAGATGCCGTATTTCGGCCAGGAAATCTTCCTGCAGGCGCAGGGCCTCAACACCGGGGATCCGACCGTGAGCCAGACAGGCTTTGGCATGTCATACAACGACGCGCTGAAGCTTGACCAGCTCCTCGGCCAGAACATCGATGCGGCGCTGAGCACGTACCACATGGACGCAATTGTGGCGCCGACCGATAGTCCGGCCTGGACCACTGACCTTGTGCTGTCAGACCATTTCCTGTTTGCCAGCTCAGGGATTGCGGGCTCTCCCGGGTACCCGATCATCAACGTACCGGCGGCCAAGGTGCTTGGGCTCGCGCCGCCCGATAAAGACGATACCGGGCTGCCGATGGGCATCAGCTTCATCGGAACCGCGTTCAGCGAACCCACGTTGATCTCGCTGGCTTCAGGTTTCGAGGCGGTGACTCACGTGCGCTTCCAGCCGACGTTCACGGGCGACATTACGACGCCCCACACCGCCGGCACCACGCTGGTTCCACCGCGCAGGCTGAGCACGCCGAAGAAAGCGCCTCATCACATGTAAGGCGGTGACGTTTGCGGGCGGCGGGAGGCATTCTCGCCGCCTCTTTTTTTGTGGTGATGCGGCGGCATGCGGCATTTGCCGAAATTGGGCGCAAGGAATTTAATAAACCCATGGACACATTCGGAAGCCGGGCGGCGCTCAGCGTGGGCGGCCGCACGTATCGGATCTACAAGCTGCAGTGCCTGGAAAAGCGCGGGTTCAACCTGCGCCGCCTGCCGTATTCACTGCGAATCCTGCTGGAGAACCTGCTGCGCAATGAGAATGGCCGATCAGTGACGGCGGCGGAAGTGGAATTCCTGGCCAACTGGGACCCGCAGGCGCCGGCCTCGAAGGAGATCAGCTACAGCCCGGCGCGCGTGCTGCTGCAGGATTTCACCGGCGTGCCCGCGATCGTTGACCTGGCGGCGATGCGCGATGCCATGGTGGCGCTGGGCGGCGACCCTGCGCTGATCAATCCGATCCAGCCGGCGGAACTGGTGATTGACCATAGCGTGCAGGTGGACGAATTCGGCAATCCCAATGCATTCCACGTCAACGTTGACCTGGAATACGAGCGCAATTATGAGCGTTATGCGTTTTTGCGGTGGGGGCAATCGGCGTTTCGCAACTTCAAGGTTGTGCCGCCGGGCATGGGCATTTGCCACCAGGTGAACCTGGAATACCTGGCGCGAGTGGTGTTTTCGCAGCAGCAGGATGAGGGCTGGGTGGCCTATCCCGATACGCTGGTGGGCACGGATTCGCACACCACCATGGTGAATGGATTAGGCGTGCTGGGCTGGGGCGTGGGCGGGATTGAGGCCGAGGCGGCGATGCTCGGCCAGCCGGTTTCCATGCTGCTGCCGCAGGTGGTTGGGTTCAGGCTGCGCGGCACGCTGCGTGAAGGCTCAACCGCCACCGACCTGGTGCTGACCGTGACCGAGATGCTGCGCAAGAAAGGCGTAGTGGGAAAATTTGTAGAGTTTTTTGGCGAAGGGCTGCAGTCGCTGCCTGTGGCTGACCGCGCCACCATCGGCAACATGGCGCCGGAATACGGCGCCACCTGCGGAATCTTTCCTGTGGATGACGCTACGCTGCGTTACCTGCGAATGACCGGGCGCTCGCCCGAGCAGCTTGCGCTGGTGGAGGCATATTGCAAAGAGCAGGGCCTGTTCCACAGCGCCGATACGCCTGCAGCCGCATACAGCGACACGCTGGAACTGGATTTGAGCACGGTTGAGCCGAGCATCTCAGGGCCGAAGCGGCCGCAGGACCGAGTGCCGCTTTCCTCGGGGCGCGAATCGTTTGCTAACGCCCTGCCCGCGCTGATGTATCCGGGCGCGGCTTCGAAAAAGGTGCCGTTCCCCATTGTGGGCCGCTGGGAAGGCGAAGGCGGGCATGCCGCCGCGGCCGCGGTTGCGGTGGAAGCGCCTCCGGAAGAGGCGGAAGACACCGGCTTCCTGCTGGACCATGGCTCGATCGTGATTGCCGCAATCACCAGCTGCACCAACACCTCGAACCCTTCGGTGATGCTGGGCGCGGGGCTGCTGGCGAAGAACGCGGTGGAGCGCGGGTTGAAAGTGCCGCGCTGGGTGAAGACTTCACTGGCGCCGGGCTCGCGCGTAGTGACCGAATACTACAAGCAAGCCGGGCTGATGCCGTACCTGGACAAGCTGGGATTTTCGATTGTGGGCTACGGCTGCACGACCTGCATCGGCAATTCGGGGCCGCTGCCGCCTGAAGTCTCAAAGCAGGTGGAAGAAAACCGGCTGGTGGTGGTTTCGGTGCTCAGCGGGAACCGCAATTTTGAAGGGCGAATCAATTCTGAAGTGCGGGCAAATTATTTAATGTCGCCCATGCTGGTGGTGGCGTACGCGCTGGCAGGCCGCATGGATATCGACCTGACGAAAGATGCGCTGGGCATCGGCAAAGACGGCAGGCCGGTTTACCTGCGCGATCTCTGGCCCTCGCAACATGAAATTGCCGAGACCATCCAGAAGGCGGTTCGGGCTGAGATGTTCCAGAAAAATTACGCCAGCATTTTCGAAGGCGATGAGCGCTGGCAAAAACTCGACAGCCCGACCGGCGACACTTACAGTTGGCCGGACTCAAGCTACATCAAGCGCGCCCCGTATTTTGACGGCATGGGCAGGGCGCCCCGGCCGGTGACGGCGATTACCGGCGCGCGCGTGCTGGCGCGGCTGGGCGACAGCATCACGACCGACCATATTTCTCCGGCAGGCTCAATCAAGCCGGTAAGCCCGGCGGGAAAATACCTGATTGCCAACGGCGTGGAGGTGAAGGATTTCAATTCCTACGGTTCGCGGCGCGGCAACCATGAAGTGATGGTGCGCGGCACGTTTGCCAATGTGCGGCTGCGCAACCGCATGGTGCCGGAACTGGAGGGCGGCTTCACCAGGCACCTGCCCTCAGGCCAGGAGATGACGATTTTTGATGCGGCCGAGCAGTACGCGGCAGAAAACGTGCCGCTGATCATCGTGGCGGGCAAGGAATACGGCTCGGGCTCGTCGCGCGACTGGGCGGCGAAAGGGCCGCTGCTGTTGGGTGTGCGCGCGGTGATTGCGGAAAGCTACGAGCGCATTCATCGCTCAAACCTGGTGGGCATGGGCATCCTGCCGCTGCAGTTTCTGCCGGAGGAAAGCGCCGAGTCGCTCGGCATCTGCGGTGATGAAACCTACGACGTGCTGGGCGTAGCCGAACTGCTGGCCGATCCTGCGCGGCAGAAGCGCGCTCAGGTGCGCGTGCACCGGCCGAACGGCGTTACCGATGAGTTTGCTGCGATTGTGCGCATCGATACGCCGCAGGAAGTGCTTTATTACCGGCATGGCGGAATTCTGCAATACGTGTTGCGGCAGTTGCTGAACAGCAAAAGCTGACTGCCGGCAGGGAGTCGCACATGACAAGAGCAGTGATTGCCGCGCTGTGCGGCGCAGTTGCGATTTGCGCCGCGGGGCAAAGGGCAGGCGCGCCGGCTGCGGGCGCCGAGAACGAGGTGAGGCGGCTCAGCCAGGAAGAGATTGATGGCTTCCTGAAGAAGGATCCGCAGGTCGTGGAGCGGCTGTGGTCAGACGATTTTGTGGTCACGAATCCGCTGAACCGATTCGTCAACAAGCAGCAAGTGCTCGGCATGATGAAGTCAGGGTTCCTGGTGATCACGGGGTATCAGCGCAACATCGAATACCTGCGCGTGTATGGCGACATGGTGATTATGGCGGGCACGGAGGCGGTTACGTGGGGCGGCAGAATGCCGAACGCGGGCCAGACCGAGAACCTGCGGTTTACGGCGGTGTGGATGCTGCAGCACGGCCGCTGGCAGGAAATTGCGCGGCACGCCAACACCGTCCCGCCGGCGCCGGCGAGCTAGATCCCGACGGCCTCGTATTCTTCGCCGGTCATGCCGGTGTGCGGATGAAGGTGAAGATCGTAAGGCGAGCGGAAGCCAAGCCGCTTCTGGCGCAGCTTGTGGCCGGCATAAAGTGCGCCGGCGATCACGCCTGAGGCCAGCGCCGCCCCGGCGAGCACGCGCAGAGGGTGCAGCGCGACCGGCTCCATGACGCGGCTGGATACGAGCGCAACGCGGCCGGGCATGCCCATGGCGTCACGGAAGTTGCGCACCGATTCCTCGCCGCCGCGCTCCAGCGCGCGATGGGTGAACAGCATGCCGTGTGACATCGGCATGGAAACATCTTCGCCGCCATGAACAATGGCGTGCTCAACTCCGCGCTCTTCCTGCCGCTCCAGCAGCTCCTCAAGCGCGGCGCGCACTTCGCCGGCGCGGCTCCACAGCGAGCGAAACGCGATGCGGCCTGACTTGTCGATGACGAAAGTGGGGTTCGGCAGCTTGCCGTATTTCTTGTGGATGGTGCCTTTCAGGTCGTCAACCGCGATGGGCATCTCGATGTCTTCTTCATCACGGAGCAGCTCAGCCGCGGCAATTTTGTCGTCCATCGATTGATGGGCGGGAAGCTGCTCGCCGGGGTGGGCTTCACGCACGTACACGAACAGGAATTCGACGCCTTCGCCGCTGTAATCGTCGTAGAGAGCGTTCAGGCCGTGGATGGAGCCTGCGGTCATGGGGCAGGTGGCGCTGCCGAAAGTCACCACGACGTTGCGGTCGCCTTTGAAGTCGCTGAGGC
>JAJPJZ010000217.1 GCA_021323935.1 Terriglobia bacterium
CCGGGCGACATTCCGGCGGCCATCGAAGCTGACGTCAGCGAACTGGTGTTCGGCAAGGTGCTGCGCGTCAGCGACCTTTCGCACGGCGGCAAGGTCAAGTTCCTCACCGACGCCAACACCGTCATTGCGCACATCACCTCGGTGAAGGAAGAAGCTGCGCCCGCGCCTGAGGCGGCCGCAGCCGAGGCGGCGGCGCCGGCTGAGCCTGAAGTCATCAAGAAGGGCAAGCAGGAGACCGAGGAAGCTCCGGCTGAAGGCGGCAAAGAAGGCAAGGAGAAGAAGTAGCGGGTCGCCGGTAGCTCGTGGCTACTGGGAGCGCGCTTGCGGCTGGCTACCGCTGACAGCTACTGCATGAAGCTCATTGTCGGGCTGGGCAATCCGGGCATGGAGTACCAGTTCACCCTGCACAACGTGGGGTTCCTGGCCATCGACCGCATTGCCGACCGGCAGCAGGTACGGGTGGCGAATCGGCACTGCCGCGCATTGACCGGGCGCGCGCGCATTGCCGGGCATGACGTCGTCCTGGCCAAGCCGGAGACGTTCATGAACCTGAGCGGCCTGGCGGTGCGCGAGTTGGTTGACGAATACCTGGTCAACCCGGCTGAGGACCTGGTTGTGCTGTATGACGAGTTGGACCTGCCGTTCGGCATGATTCGCATCCGGTCGCGCGGCGGCTCGGCAGGGCACAACGGAGCGCAGTCGATCATCGGCGCGCTCGGCAGTGAAGAGTGGGCCCGCCTGCGCATGGGGGTTCAGCCCGAGCGGGGTTCGCGCGGGGCGGATTACCTGCTGGCGCAGATCAGGCGGTCGCAGATGCAGCCGCTCGACGAAATGCTTGACCTGGCCGCCGACGCAGTTGCAGTCATGCTCGCCGAAGGCACGGCGGCGGCGATGAACCGGTTCAATCGCAAGGCACGCGCCGAAGGCGCAGTTGAGGAAGGTTGTTGAGCCTGGCAGAAGAAGCAAAACTCGCGCCCGCGACCGCCGTCATCAGGGCGGCAGAAGCGCTGGCGCAGGACCCGGCCGAAGCCGCCGAATCGGTCGAGCTTTTTCGCCACGGCACGTTGCAGGTCAAGGTCTATGCGCCCCCCGGAGTTGACGATCAGACGCCGCACCGGCGCGATGAAGCTTACGTGGTGCTGCGTGGTCAAGGCGAATTCGTGAGCGAAGGCTCGCGCCAGGCGTTTGCGGCGGGTGACTTTATCTTTGCCCGGGCGGGCGTGCCGCACCGGTTTGAACGTTTTTCAAGTGACTTCGCGGTCTGGGTGTTCTTTTACGGCCCCGACGGCGGAGAAAAGTGAGCTGAACGGCTGCGTGCCCGCTGGCAGAGCGCCACGCGTAAGCGGCCCGGAAGCGATGCGGAAATTCTGGAGAGTGGAATGCAGCGTACTTATGAAGTGATGTTTATTGTGCGGCCTGACATGCCTGAAGAAGAACAGGAAAAGCTGATCACGACGTTGGAATCGAGCGTGACCGGTTCAGGCGGCACTTTGAAGAATGTGGAGCGCATGGGCAAGCGCCGCATGGCCTACGTGGTGCGGAAGTTCCAGGACGGCATTTATGTGCTGATGACGCTGGAGGGCCCGGGCGCGATGGTGCACGAGCTTGAGCGCCGGCTGCGCGTCACCGAACCGGTCATCAAGTTCATCACCGTGCGCGTCGACGAAGAGCAGAAGCGGCTGGCCAAGATCAAGGCCATTCGCGAATCGCGCGCCAAGCGGCCCGCCCCGGCGCCCGCGCCCGCTGCCGAATCCGGTGCAGCCGCGGAAGCCCCGGCGGCCACCGCGTAAACACGGTTCGCCTGTTGCGTGCCGCATCCCGTGCCCCGGTTCGCGGCGCGCAGGTGCCGCACCCGGCACACAAAGATTTTAGTTTTCAAGGAGCGAGAGCAAATGGCTGAAGAGACTCAGCAACGAACATCATCGGGAGGCCCGGGAGGTCAGGGCGGTCCGCGCGGCGGCGATAGCCGCGGCCCGCGGTCGGCCGGCGGCGGCGGGCGCGAAGGCGGCCGCAAGTATTTTCGCCGCAAGAAGGTCTGCAAATTCTGCGTCGAAAAAATCGACGTCGTCGATTACAAGGACACGCGGCTGCTCGGCCAGTTCGTGGCTGAAAGCGGCAAGATCGTGCCCCGGCGGCTCACCGGCGTCTGCACGCCTCACCAGCGGCGGCTCACCACGGCCATCAAGCAGGCGCGCAACATCGCCCTGCTGCCGTTCAGCGGCAGGCACTGAGCCGCAATTCGAAAACGGATTATTCACCAACCCGGTGGGACGGTGCGCCCACTTCACACATCGGAGAACACATGGAAGTCATCCTGAAAGAAGACGTCCCTAAGCTCGGCAATCGCGGCGACGTGGTCAGAGTCGCCGAGGGCTACGGGCGCAATTACCTGCTGCCGCGCAAGCTGGCCATCCGCGCCGATGCTGCCTCAAAAAACGTCATTGAGCAGATGAAGGCTGCCGCCGTGCGCCGCTCCGCCCGCGAAAAAGGCGAGGCTGAACAACTGGCCAGGCAGTTTGAGGGCGTCAAGCTGGTCTTCCACCGCAAGACCGGCGAACGCGACCAGCTCTTCGGCTCCGTCACCGCCGCCGACCTGGCTCAGGCGCTCGAACGCCAGGGGCTCAACGTTGATCGTCGCAAGATCCACTTGAACGAGCCGCTCAAGTCGCTCGGCGAATATACCGTGCCCATCCGCCTGCATCGTGAAGTAACGGCGCCCGTGCAGGTGGTCGTGCTGAAAGAAGGCGGCGAAGCTGAATCGCCGGCCCCCGCCGAGCCCGCTGAGTAGCTGCGGCTTGCGCCAACCTTTGTGTCTTGATGCCGCTCTCGCCGCATCGGGACACAAAGGCCACGGCCGATCCCGCCGTCCGCAAAGGCCGCTTCCGCCGCTCCTGGGCCTGCCCAAAATCCCTGCTTGCCCCTGCTCACCGTTCGCTTTCGAACACGTCTAATAGCCAGCTAACGAAAGTCGCCGCCCAACGCCGTTTTTCAGCAGTGAATGGCGGCTCGAGGCGGCAGGCCGGGCGGGCGTTTTTGCCCGGCCGGGAGCAGATGCGAACCCATCCGGGAGAGGCTGGGTTTACTCGAGGAGCAGATCGCGATGTCGGCGTGGAATCTCAATGCGATTTTCGGTGCCGATGTTGCCGTTGGAGTAAGCTGGGGCGCGGAGCGTAACCGGCCGGGGCAAAGCCGGGGTGTCAGGCCGATGTCACCACAAAGCGCGGCAGCACGCGCTGGAGCACGAAACGGAATGCCGCAAGGCGAACGCCGAGTTGATGACGTTACCCTGATCCGCGCGGCGCAACAGGGCGACCGCGCTGCGTTCGAAGAACTGGTGCGGCATTACGACCAGGCCGTGCTTCGCCTGGCGCTGCATCTGACCGGCAGCGAGCATGAAGCGCAGGATGTTTACCAGGACGCTTTCCTGAAGGCCTACCGCAACCTGGGCAGCTTCCGCTTCGAGTGCTCGTTCTACACCTGGATCTATCGCATCGTCACCAATCTCTGCCTCGATCACCTGCGCAAAAAGCAGGTGCGCAAGGAAGATTCGCCGGTCATCACTGATGCCGACGGCGAAACCTTTAACCTGCTCGACCAGGTGGCCGACGACCGCTCCGGCGCCGATCCGGAGCGCGACCTGATGCGCCGCGAACTCGGCAAAATGATCAACGCGGCCCTCGGAAAACTGACCCCCCGGGAGCGCATGGTTTTTGAAATGAAGCATTACCAGGGCCTCAAGCTGCGCACCATCGGCGAGATGCTCAACACCACCGAAGAAACCGCCAAGAACACGCTGTTTCGCGCCACGCAAAAGCTGCGCGTGGCCCTGGCGGTGGCGCGGTAATGGGCCCTGAATGGGCATACGAAGTGAGCGACTATGAATTGTGAATACGCCAAGGCGAACGCTGTCCTGTACTGTTACGACGAACTGCCCGACGACGTTCGCCACGAACTCGATCAGCACATCCAGCGCTGCAGTGAGTGCGCTGCCGAAGTCGATGCGGTGCGCGCGCTGCACGGCGTCATGGCCACGGCCTCTCGGCCTGAGCCTTCGCCCAACCTGCTGGCCGCTTCGCGAATCCGGCTGCAGGAAGCGCTGGAAGATGAAACTCCGGCGGCCGCCTGGCGGCGCTGGCTGGTCATCGATTTCAGCCGCGTCATGCATTCGGTGAAGCTGGCCCCGGCCATGGCGGCCATCCTGCTGATTGCCGGCTTCGGCGCGGGCGTCGGCGCAACTTACAAAATCATGTCGGCGCACCAGGGCTCCGTGGTTGCGCCCGCCGCCTCAAGCGAGGCTTCCATCGCCGGCATTCGCGCCATCAATCCCCAGCCCGGCACCAACAACGTCCAGATCACCTACGACAAGCTGGTGCCCGATACCGCCCAGGGATCGCTCGATGATCCCAGGATCCAGCAGCTTCTGCTCTACGCCTCGCGCAGCAACATGAATTCCGGCGTGCGCATTGACGCTACCGACCTGCTCTCGCAAAAATCAGGCGACGAGCGCGTGCGCCAGGAGCTGATTTACTCGCTGCGCAACGACAGCAACGTGGGCGTGCGGCTGCGCGCCATTGAGGCCCTGCAGCAGTTCGTGAGCCGCGACGTTCGCGTGCGCGATGCCGTGCTGGAATCGCTGATGAACGATAATTCCCCGGGCGTGCGCACCGAGGCCATTCATGCGCTCGACCCGGTCAAGGCCGACAGCAGCGTGCGCCACGTTCTTGAAACCCTGGCGGCCAGCGACAAGAACCAGTACATCCGCCACAAGGCTGAAGAAATGCTGAATACCGCGCCGGAGATGAATTAGCGCCCGATGAATGACGTCCCCCGCCGGCAGCACTGTTTGGCCGGCGCCGATGCCCAGGCGGCACGGCAGAGCAACTGAAGCAGCACACGTAATGAGAGTTGAGGAACAGAAGTGACCAGGATTTACAAATTCGCGGCGGCGGCATTGCTGACGGCGGGCGCACCCATCCTCGCCCGCGCGCAGCAGAACGAGCCCCGTTTTTATCGCGAAGGCAATGCCTGGGTGGAAGAGGTCAGCGGCACGCTGGGCGCGGCGCACAACCTGCGCGTCGATATCGCCGTCGGCTCCATTCACGTCGATGGCAGCAATGATTCCAGCATTACCTACACTCTGAAAGACCGCGCCTACACCGGCTCCGAAGAAGCAGCGCGGCGGCAGCTCTCGGCCTTGCACGCCACTGCGCGCCTGCAGGGCGATACCGCCGTCATCGAAAGCCAGGGCTTCAGCGGCGGCAAAATGGGCGGCGAAGTTTGGGTGCATGTGCCGCGCACCCTCGAGATGGCGCGCGTGACTACCCGCGGCGGCGCCATCACCGTCAACAACCTCGGCGGACGCCTGGTGGCCGAGACCGCCGGCGGCGGCATCAACCTTTCAGGCTTGGGCGGCGTCTCTGACGCTACTACCATGGGCGGCGACATTATGGTTGATACCGCTACGGCTGACTTGAGGCTGCACACCAATGGCGGCAGGATTCGCGTGAACAGCGCAAGCTCGCGCCTCACCGCCGACACCCTCGGCGGCGATCTGTTCGTGGGCAGCGCCCGCGGCCCGGTGACGCTTGAAACCAACGGCGGCAGCATTCACGTCTCCCGCACCGAGAGTGACCTGAAGGCCGAAACGGCCGGCGGCAACATTGAAGCCGGCGACGTTGGCGGCTCCGCCGTGCTCGAAACCGCCGGCGGCACTATTCGCCTGAATTCCGCGCGCGGCGCCGTGCACGCCGAAACCGCCAGCGGCGCTATTCACCTCGGCCGCGTGCAGGGCGGAGTGCGCGCCGAGACCGCAAACGGCGGCATCACCGCTGAATTCGCCGGGTCCCGGCTGGTCGATTCCACCCTTGAAACTGCGGTTGGTGACATCACCGTGTACATTCCGTCAAACCTGGCATGCAGCGTGCGCGCCGCGGTTGAGATGGCTTCCGGCCACAGCATTCGATCTGACTTTCCGGAAGTCAAAGTCACCTCGCCGCCGCGCGACGAAGAGTATGGTCCGCGCGAGCAGAGCGCCTCCGGGCCGATTAATGGCGGCGGGCCTTTGCTGCGGCTGCGCACCAGCATGGGCGACATTCAAATTTTGCGCGTAGCAGCGCATTGAGATTTCATATCGCCAGGCTTCGAGCGGCCCACGCCGCGAACGAAACCTGGCGACGAGCAGAGGGCTAAATGAGCAAGGGCACACGCATTCTTTCATTCTCGGCAGTTCTTATGTGTTCCGCGGCAATGCTGGCACAGGACTCAGCACCGCCGCCGCCGCCTCCGGTGGCCGCCGTTCCCGCGGTTCCGGCAGTTGCGCCGCGCGCCGCCGCGCACACCCGCGCCGTAATCGCTCACGGCGGTTCGGGCGGCGGATATCTGGGCGTGAGCGTGCGCGACCTTTCGCACGATGAAGCCGGCGCGCTCAAGCTGCCCGACGATAGCGGCGTAGAAGTCACCGTGGTCGATACCGACTCGCCCGCCGGCAAAGCCGGCCTGAAGGAACACGACATCATCCGCGCCTTCAACGGCGAAAAGGTGGAGAGCCGCAACCAGCTTGCCCGCCTGCTTTCAGAAACGCCCTCAGGCCACACCGTCGCGCTCGACGTCATGCGCAACGGCCAGTCCATGAACTTGAAAGTGCAGCTTGCCGATCGCCACACCTACGCGCAGACCTGGACCATGCCGCGCGTCGAAATTCCCGAGATCAACATCCCGGCCATGAACATTGACATGAGCGCGATGGAGATGGTGATGAACGTGGCGCGCAGCGGCGTCCAGGTGGAACCGCTGACCCCGCAACTGCGCGAATTCTTCGGCGCGCCCGCCGAGCAGGGCCTGCTGGTCCGCTCCGTCGAAAAGGGCGGCCCTGCCGAACAGGCCGGCCTGCGCGCCGGTGACGTCATCGTCAAGGTCGGCGACCGGCCCATTCGCAACCTGGGCGATTACCGCATGGCGCTGCGTGATGCTAACGGCAAGTCCGTCACCCTCGGCATCGTGCGCGATAAGCGCGAGCAGGGCCTGACCATGAAGATGCCTGACCGGCGCGAATCCTCTTCCGCCATGCGCGATTTCGATTTCGACTTCTACTCCGACTTCGATCCCGAGCAGTTTGCTTCGCTGGCGAGCAGCGCCGATGCCATCCGGGCCGAGCTGCAGGCCCAGTTTCAAAGCGGGCAGTGGAAGGAATGGCAGAAGCAGTTTTCCAAGGCGCAAAAAGACCTGGAGCACCAGATGAAGGAATTGCAAAAGCAGTGGAAAGACGACATCCAGTAACTTCGCGCGTGGCGTAAGCCGCGCCCGCAATCGCCGCACTGGCCAACTCACGACCGCGCAGCATCTCACCGCCGGCAATCAGCGCCGGCGTTTATTTTTGCAGGAACAGCTTCACGGCGGTCGCCACCAGGATCACGGCAAACACGCGCCGCAGGGTGGGGCCTGAAATTGCCTGCGCCCACTTGCCGCCGAAATATCCGCCCACGAACACGCCGAGCGCCAGCACCAGGCCCAGCTTCAGGTCGGCGCGCCCATCGCGGTAGTAGCGCATAAATGCCAGGATTCCGGTGGGCGGCAACAACATGGCCAGCGATGTGCCTTGCGCCATGTGCTGCTCCATCTTGAACGCGAACACCAGCGCCGGCACCAGCACAATTCCGCCGCCTACGCCGATTAATCCTGAAACGATCCCCACGCCGATTCCCAACGCAATTCCCGCAGCCATGCGCAAGTCCATTGCGAGCTCCTGTGACAACAAAGACTCCGAATTGTAATTGGCTTTGATGCGAAGGGCCGAATTATCGCGCGGCAACATCCGCCTGCTCGTGCGCGTGATACGACGAGCGCACCAGCGGCCCGCTTTCCACGTGGCCAAAGCCCATGGCCAGCGCGGCTTCTTTCATGTAGGCGAATTCCTCGGGCGTGTAGTAGCGCGCAATCGGCAGGTGGTCGCGCGAAGGCCGCAGGTACTGGCCGATGGTCAAAATGTCGCAGCCCGTCTCAGCCAGGTCGCGATACACCATCAGCAGCTCGTCCATGGTTTCGCCCAGGCCAACCATTACGCCGGTCTTCGATACCGTGCCCGGCGCAAGGCGCTTCACGTGGCGCAGCAGGCCGAGCGTGCGTTCATACTTCGCTCCCGAGCGCACCGCGCGGTAAAGCCGGGGAACGGTTTCGGTGTTGTGGTTCAGGATGTCAGGCCTGGCCTCGAGCACAATGCGCAACGCGGCTTCGATGCCTTGAAAATCCGGGATCAGCACTTCCACCCGGCACCCGGGGGCGTGGCGCCGGACTTCGCGGATGGTCTCGGCAAAAACCCGC
>JAJPJZ010000345.1 GCA_021323935.1 Terriglobia bacterium
CCCTGGCTGATAATTTCTTTGCCTCAGCCATGGCCAGTGAGCCTTCCAACATCCTTTACATGGTGAGCGCGAGCATTGGAAACGGCACCACCAATGCCTTCGGTTTGCCCAAGCTCGATGCCTGCACGGCAGTGGAGCTGGCGAAGGCGCCCACTGCCAGCGTCTCGCCGCCGCTCACTTACCCGAACGTGGGCGATCAGCTCGGCGCAAAGGGAATCACCTGGAGCTGGTATCAGGAGAACTTCAATACCGAGCAGAGCGGCGCCTGCAACAACTACATCCCGCAGGAGAACGCCTTCCAGTATTTCCAGAGCACCGCCAACGGGCCGCACGTGCTGAACTACACCACCAGCGACTTCCAGAACACGTTGACCCAGGGCACGCTGCCCGCGGTGATGTGGGTGCAGCCCGCCCCCAGCCACGACATGCATCCCGGCTCAGGCAACATCGGCGATGCCGTGCTGTGGCTCGATAACTTCATCAAGGCCATCAAGAGCTCTTCGGCGTGGCCGAACACCGCCATCATCGTGCTGTGGGACGAAAGCGGCGGATGGTATGACCACGTGGCGCCGCCGCAGCTCTCCGGCACGATCGGCCTGGGCGCGCGCGTTCCGGTGCTGGTCATCTCACCATTTGCCAAGGCGAACTACGTTTCGCACCAGCAGATGGATTTTGTCTCGATCCTGCGCTTCATCCAGCACAACTGGAATCTGGGCAAGTTCACCGCCGCCGATCAGGCCGCGCGCGAAGGCCAGAGCGGCGACCTTTGCGACCTGCTGACCACAAGCTGCGGTGAGCCATAATCCCCCAGCCGGGCCGCGCCCGGGCCGCCATGCCGGGGCGGGCGCCTCGGCATAACCTTCTTCGTTTCCATCTGCAGGCTTCTCGCTCCTGCCAGCCAGGTTGCCGCAGCTTGCTTTCATTGCATTCAGGCCATTCGGGCAGGCCTGCCTGGGCCTGCGCCTGATCTCGTCGATTTTCTCCTGACCTTAACCTAATCTGTTTACTATTCAATTATTGGCAAGCAACACACCTCAGGCCGGAAGACTCATATTTAGCAGCAGCAGAATTGTTCCGCAACAACACAACCAGCACCAGCATTACAAGGGCCCCATTTATGCTTCGTCTCCTCAAGCAAAGCGTTATCGTCGCTCTGTTCCTCACGGCTGCTTGTGCCGCGTTCGCCCAGGTCACGGCACCCGATTTCTCCGTGGTCGTGCTGCCCGATACGCAGTACTACTCTCAGGGCTATCCGCAAATCTTCAACGCGCAGACGCAGTGGATCGTCTCCAACCGCGCCAATTACAACATTCAATTCGTGCTGGGCGAAGGTGACATCGTCAACATCGCCGAGCAGCAGTCGCAGTGGCAGTATGCGGATGCGGCAGTCCGGCTGCTCGACAATGCCAATATCCCTTACGTGCTGGCCATCGGTAATCACGATTACGACAACGAGCAACCCTCGGCCCGCGCAACCACCGCTTACAATGCCTGGTTTGGGCCGTCTCGCTACGCCGGCTATAGCTGGTATAAGGGCGGTTATCCCAGCGGGACCAACGACAATTTTTATGCCGTATTCAGCGTGAACGGGAAGCAATACCTGATCATGGCGCTGGAGTTCGTGCCTCGCGACGCCACGCTCGACTGGGCCAGGTCGGTGCTCGACGCCAATTCTGACAAAGAAATCATCGTCGTGACCCACAGCTTCATGTGGACGGATGGCACGCGCGCCGACCAGTGCAACAACAACGACCTGGGCCCGGAAGGCAACAACCAGGGTGAAGACGTGTGGCAGAAGCTGCTGATTAATTATCCCAACCTGTCGCTGGTGCTGAACGGGCACTTCATCGGTAACAACGCGTCACGGCGCGCCGATGTTGGCGTGCACCAGAACCTGGTCAACCAGATCTTCGCTAATTACCAGAATCTAACTAACGGCGGTGACGGCTGGATGCGCATCATGACGTTCCGGCCAAGCCTGAACCGTATCGATGTCGTTACCTACTCGCCGTATCTCAACCAGTACAAGACCGACGCCAACAACCAGTTCAGCATCACGTGGCACAGCAGCGGAGTGCAGAGCGGCACCGGTGCAATCGGAGGCGAGTTGCGCGGCGGGCGTCTCGCGCCCGGTTCGTACATGTGCGCGCCAATTTCAGGCGCGATGCTGACCGCCGGCGGCGCCAGCGCCTTCAGCGACAGCAACGGGGCATTCTCACTGAGCGCAGCTACCGGCAGCTACACGCTTTCCGCATCAGCTCAGGGATGGGCGAGCGGGGTTGAGGAAGAAGAAAGCGCCGCGCCCGGCTTCACTAGCAACGCCAAGCTGTTCCTGATGCCGCTGGTCGGCAACGTCAGCGGCAAGGTGACCGATAGTTCCGGCAACCCCGTAGGCGGCGCGACGGTCGCGCTATCCGGAGGAACAATTCCCACCCAGGTCAGCGTCGCCACCGACGCCGCCGGCAGCTACGCCACCTCTTCGATCTCAGCGGGCAATTACAACGTGACCGCTTCCGCTTCAGGGCAGCCCACCACCTCCGCCACCACCCAGGTAAACAATGGCGCCACCACTACGCTGAATATCCAGATGGGTGCGGGCAGCAGCAGCGGCGGCTCCGGAGGCGGCAGCGGCGGCGGGAGCTGCGCGGGCAGCACTGCCAATCGCACCGTGACGATCTGCTCGCCGACAAACAATTCGACCGTCACTTCACCCGTAAGCATCACGGCGCAGGCTACCGATTCCGCGCCCGTGA
>JAJPJZ010000086.1 GCA_021323935.1 Terriglobia bacterium
ATCGGCGCCACCCGCATTCCGATTCCGCCGCTGCCTGCCTTCCACCC
Source organism: Terriglobia bacterium (assembly GCA_021323935.1). Taxonomy (GTDB): domain Bacteria; phylum Acidobacteriota; class Terriglobia; order Terriglobales; family Acidobacteriaceae; genus JAFAIN01. Next base: position 48 of record JAJPJZ010000086.1, read on the forward strand.
GCAGCAGCCCAGGCGCATCGAGCTGGCCAACGGTGTCGTGATTTTTCTGCAGGAAGACCATGAGCTGCCGCTCATCAGCGGCCAGGTGCGCATCCGCGGCGGCAGCCGCAATTTACCCGCCGACAAGACCGGCATGACTTCTATTTACGGGCAGGCGTGGCGCACCGGCGGCACCGAATCGAAGACCGGCGACCAACTCGATGACATTCTCGAGGCGCGCGCCGCCAAGGTAGAGACCAGCGGCGCCAGCGACTCCACATTCCTGAGCTGGTCGTGCCTCAAGAGCGATTTTGATGACGTGTTTGCCGTGGCCGCTGACCTGCTGCAGCATCCCGCGTTTCGCCAGGACAAAATCGATCTGGCCAAGCGGCAGATTGACGGCGCCATCTCGCGGCGCAATGACGACGTTTCGGGCATCGCCGGCCGCGAGGCCGCCAAGCTAGCTTTCGGCGCTCAGAATCCTTACGCGCGGACGGCTGAATATTCAACCGTGGCATCGGTCACGCGTGACGACCTGGTGGCGTGGCACAAGCGCACGCTGGTCGGCGCGAACATTATGATTGGCGTGGTCGGTGATTTTGATTCGGCGCAAATGGAAGCGGCGCTGCGCAAGGTTTTCGAGCCGTTGCCGCGCGGCGACCGAATGGGCGACGCCGACCTGCAGTTCAACCCCGCGAAACCCGGCGTGTACTTTGCCGCCAAGGAAGACGTCAACCAGGCCAACATCCGCATGGTCTCGCTCAGCCCGCTCGAACGCAAAGACCCGGATTATTTCGCCGTGCAGGTCATGGAGCAGGCCTTCCTGAGCGGCGGATTTTCGGCGCGCCTGACCAACTACGTGCGCACCGTGCGCGGCCTGGCCTACGATGCCAGCGGCGGCTTCAGCGTGCCCTACGACCATCCGGGGATGTTCGAAGTGGCAGCCGGAACCAAGAGCCAGAGCACGGTTGAAACCGTGCAGGCAATCTACGAGGCGTTGGAGGACATTCAGAAGCATCCCATCACCGCCGACGAAATGCGGCGCGCCAAAGATGCCATCCTCAATTCCTTCATCTTCGCCGTCGATTCCAAGGACAAGCTGCTGACCGAGCAGTTGACCTACGCCTTCTACGGTTATCCCAGCGATTTCCTTGAGCAGATTCGCGCCGGCATCGAGAAGGTCACGATCGCTGACGTCACCCGCGTCGCCGAAAAGTATATCCATCCCAGGCAGCTCGCCGTGTTGGTGGTCGGCAACGACCAGGAATTCGATAAGCCGCTCAGCACGCTGGGGCAGGTAACCAGGCTCGATATTTCCATTCCGCCTCCCGGCGGCCAGCCCTCGCAACCCGCCGAAGGCGGCATGGGAGCTGGCGAAGCGGCCTCGGCGAAGCCCAGCGCTGCCGGCCAGGAACAGGCGCGCGCGCTCATCGCCAAGGTAGCAGCGAACATGGGCGGCATGGCTAAGATCGCGGCCGTCAAGGCGGTGCAGATTTCCGCGACGGTGCCGCTGAAGACGCCGCAAGGCCAGGTGGAAGCCAAGGTCACGGAACTCAAGGCCTATCCCGACAAAATGCGCCAGCAGGTCCAACTGCCGCAGGGCGAGATTGTGGTGACGGTGACGCCTCAGGCCGCCTTCATGAGCATGGGCGAGCAATGGCAGGAGATGCCTTCCAGCGCCCGCCATGACGCGCAGGAAGAGATGAAGCGCGACGAAATCTTCATCCTGCAGCATTCGGCTGATTCTTCCGTCACCGCGTCGCTCGGCGGCGAAGAAAAAATCAATGGAGCCGCGGCGCAGGCGGTGAACATTGTTTCCAGCGGCACTCCGGTCACATGGTACGTGGAGCCGGCCAGCGGCAAGCTGCTCCGCGTGCGCCACACGCAGAATGGCCCGGAAGGCCCTGAAGAAGTGATTGCCGATCCTGACGATTGGCGCAACGTCGATGGCGTCATGTTCCCGTTCAAGGAGCATCGCACGCAGGGCGGCCAGGACAGCGGCACCGTGGAAGTGAGCGAGGTCAAGGTCAACCCTCCCATCGACACCAAAATGTTTGAGAAGCCGGCAGCTTCGAACCCTCCGCAGCAGTGAAGCGGCGTTTTGCCATTGCGGCCGCGCTGTACGGCGTGCTGCTTTGCGTGTTTTGGCGCGCCGCCATTTTCTTTCGCCTGCAGATTCCGCTCGGCCCAACCCTGGCCAGCTTCGCCCTGCTGTTTGCTCCCTTCTGGTTCTTCGGCTTCGGCGCTGCGGCAGTGATCAGGCGCAAGTTGCCTCGCGGCGCACGCATCGCCGGTGGCGCATTATTCGTCTTGCCCTACATGGCTTTTGCTATTCCGCTGCATCGCTTTGATTGGACAATTACGCTGGCGCTGCTGGCGCTCGCGGTTGCCGTTGCCGCCCTGCTCTCATCCGCCGAGCACAAGCCGGCTGCTCTTGAGTGGCAGGATGGCCTGGCGCTTGCCCTGATTGCCGGCCCCATTCTGTTCAACTGGTTTCGTGCAGGCTGGCCGGTCGGCGGCCTGGGATCATTTCCTAAGCTGCTGTTCACCGATGTGGCGCTGTACGGCTTCCTGGTCTGCCGCAGCCTGCCGGCCGAGGAGTCCGTTGGCTATTCATTCGTTTTCCGTTGGCGTGACCTGCTGATTGGATTTCGCGAATGGCTGCTGTTTGCGCCGTTTGGAATAGGTCTCGGATTGGCCCTTGGCTTTATTCGCTTCTCACCGCGCGTGCCTTCAGCGGCGATGGCCGGCGGTGCATGGCTGGTTACATTTTTCTTTGTCGCGGTGCCGGAAGAGCTCTTCTTCCGCGGGCTGCTGCTCAACCTGCTGCTCCCGCGCCTCGGCCGCCCCGCAGCGTTGATTTCGAGCGCAATCATCTTTGGCTTTTCGCACTTCAACAAAGGCGCCCGATTTAACTGGCGATACGTGCTGCTGGCCTCGATTGCGGGCGTATTGTACGGGCGCGCCTGGCTCGACCGCCGCAGGATTTTCAGCTCAGCCATCACGCATACGGCCGTGGACGTGACCTGGTCACTGTGGTTCCGCTGACACCGCATGCATCGCGGGAAGCATGTGCGGCTAAACGGCCGGCGCGAACAGGCCCAGCTGCTCATTGCCGCGAACAACCTGGTGCGCGGCCTGCCGCGCCTGGCTGCGATCGATGATTCCGTATTGGCGGCGCAGCCGCGCCATGGTTTGTGAAAGGCGCTTTCCATAACCGGCGTTCAGGAAGGCATTGCCGGCATACATGCGCTCATAACGAGGGGCGAGGTGCGGGAACTCCTTTTGCAAAAACGGCATGAACACTGCTTCGGAGCAGGGCTTCAGGAACAGCGCGTTGGCGTAAACGTAGCGCCCGCCGGCAGCGGCCACCGCAGCCACCAGGGCTTCGAGCTGCTCGTCAGAATCGGTGAGCCCCGGAACGACCGGCGCGCAGATGACGCCGGCCGGAATGCCGGCAAGGTTCAACCGGCGCACCGCCTCAAGCCGCAAGTCGGGACGCGGCGCGCGCGGCTCGAGAATGCGCGCGAGTTGCGCGTCAAGCGTGGTGATCGTCATGTTGACGAATAACTCGTTGCGCGCAGCAATGGCTTGCAGCACGTCGATGTCGCGCAAAACCAGCGCCGACTTGGTCACCACACCGATCGAAAGCCCGGCATGCTGCGCCATCTCTTCCATGATGCCGCGCGTGATGTGGAATTTGCGTTCCGCGGGCTGATAGGGATCAGTTGCCGTGCCGATGGCGATTTCTTCGCCCGGCTTGACGCGCTTCAGGTCGCGCCGCAGCAGCCACGCGGCCGATTGCTTGGCGAAGATCTTCTTCTCAAAATCCAGGCTGTCGCGCAGCTCCATGAATTCGTGGGTGTAGCGCGCGTAGCAATACTTGCAGGCAAATTCGCAGCCGCGGTACGGATTGATGGTCCAGGTAAACGGCATCCGCGGCGCGTTGCATTTGTTCAGCAACGAGCGCACCGGAATGGTGAGGTATTCAACGTCATGGCCCCGGCCGAGGTGCTCGCCCTCTGAAGCCAGCCGCGCGATGCCCACAAGCTGCGGCTTCGCGTCGTAATCGGGCGCGGGCTGGATAATC
>JAJPJZ010000380.1 GCA_021323935.1 Terriglobia bacterium
GGCTGTGGCCGCCGCACTTAATGGCAGTGAGCGCGTTCGCTGCCGAAGCTGCCCTGACCGCCTGCTGAACGTCAGGTACATCGTTGCACTGCAAAACTAAGCCCGGGGTGCGCGCCGCCATTGCGTTCCACACCGCCGCCGCGGCATCGAAGCCACTTGACTCGCGCAGCAGGATGGCGCCGCGGAAATGATGGCGCAGCGCTTCCGCTACCTGCAGGGCTTCCGGCCTCACCGCCGATGGCGCTGCCGCAGTGCTCACTCGTGCTCTGAGCTTTCAGCCGCCGAAGCGTTCAGCTGCGGCAGGCCTGCTGCCTTCAGTTCAGCGTTGAAGCTGGGCAGGTCAACGTCCATGGTCTGCTTCACCCTCGAGAGCGCCTGCTGCAGCTCGCCGGTGAGCTGCGCCAGCACCTGCATGTCCTGGTCAGTGGGGGCGTAATCGCCCTGGCCGTAATTCTGCAGCGCCGCCAGCCGGTTGTTCAAGCGCAGCGGATACACCAGCGTTTGATCGTCGAAGCCGGTAAAGCGCGGCTCGTAGAGCTGCTGCGCTTCCGCTTCAAGCGCGGCGTTCAGCTTGCGTGCGCCCGCGGTCAGCGATCCGTTTGAAGACGCTTGCAGCACGCCTTGCAACTGGTGCTGCACCTGCTTGATTCGATTGATGGTCGAATCGCATTCCGAAAGTCGATCGCGTGCTGCCAGCAGGAAGGCAAGCTGCTTGCGGTACTCCTCGTCTGTGGTCGGAACGCGCGGGTCTTTGCGCACTTCAAAGCTTTGAACCGCGCTTTGCCCGCCGGCCGTGATCTTCACCTGGTATTTTCCCGGCGCAACTTCCGGGCCGCGCAGGCTGCCGCCCAGCAGGTAAGTGCCGCCATCAATGCCCTCTGCGTCGGGATAGCGCAAGTCCCACACGAAGCGGTTCAGCCCCGGTTCGGCCCTGAGCGGCGTTTCGCCGCCGCGTCCCGGGCCGCCGCGCGTGCCCATGCCACGGCGGTCTTCATTGCTCGGGGGCATGCTGGTAAAGCTCTTGATGGGCTTGCCGGCCTCATCCATAAACGTCAGCGTCACCGGCCCGTTGACGCCTTCACCCAGCGTGTAATCGACGACCACGCCTTCAGTGGCTCCGCGCGGTCCAAATCCGCGGCCGCGCGAGCCGCGATATGCCGGCCGCGGCGCAAAGATGTGCAAAGGCGCGCTGTTCGCCGAGTTCGCCATCTGCTCCAGCGGCGTAATGTCATCGAGCACCCAGAACGCGCGGCCCTGGGTCGAAGCCACCAGGTCCCCATTCTTGATTGCCAAATCCGTTACCGGAACCACCGGCAGATTGAACTGCAGGCTCTCCCACTGCTGGCCGTCGTTGAACGAAGCGTAAACGCCGGTTTCGGTGGCCGCGAACAGCAAGTTGGGATTGCCAGCATCCTGGCGCACGCTGCGCACAAACGTGTCCTGCGGAATGCCTGCGTTCACCAGCGTCCACGTTTTGCCGTAATCGTGCGTGCGATAGATATACGGCCGGAAATCATCCATCTGGTAGCGGTTCGCCGCAACGTAGGCAGTCGCCGCGTCGTGCGCTGATGCTTCAATTACGTTGATCCGTGTCCAGGGCTGCACTTCCGGAGGCGTTACGTTAAGCCAGCTCTTGCCGCCATCGCGGGTCAGGTGCACCAGCCCGTCGTCGGAGCCGGCCCAGATGGTGTTTTTGTCAATGGGGGAGGGAGCAATCGTGAAAACCGTGTCGTAAATATCTTCGAGGCGGCCGCCTTTTTCTTTTTCCTGATCGTTGCGCGTCAGGTCAGGACTGATCGGCTTCCAACTCTGGCCCTGATCGACCGACTTGAACACCACGTTGCCGCCGGCATAAATCGCGGTGGGATCAGCCGCCGAGATGGCGATCGGGAAGGTCCACTGGAAGCGATACTTGGTTTCGGATCCGGTGCGGCCACCCGGCAAATCAGGCCAAACCGTGATGTTGCGCGTAGCTCCGGTGCGCCGGTCATAGCGGGTCAGCAGCCCCCAATACGCGCCGGCATAGATAATGTTCGGGTCCCGGGGATCGGGAACCACGTAGCCTGACTCGCCGCCGCCAACTTCGGTGAAATCAACCGGCCCGCCCAACCCGCCGCGGCCGATGGCGCCGCTGGTCGCGGTGCTTGAGACCGCGACGGTGGTGTTGTCCTGCTGCGCGCCATAAATGTGATAAGGGAAATCGTTATCGGCGCGCACCGTGTAAAACTGCGCCGTGGGCTGGTTCATCTCTGAACTCCAGCTCTTGCCGCCATCAAACGTCACGGTTGCGCCGCCATCGTTGCCGTTCACCATGCGCTGATTGTCGTTGGGATCGATCCACAGCCCGTGATAGTCGCCATGCGGCGTCTGCACTCGACCCCACGTCTTGCCACCGTCGGTTGATTTATAAAAATCCTTGGAGGTGAAGGTGTAGACCGTGTCCACATCCTTAGGATCGGCGAAGATGTGGCCGTAGTAATACTGGCGTGAGTGCATTTCGAAGCTGCCATTCAGCAGCCGCCAGGTTTCTCCGGCATCGTCAGAGCGGAAAATGCCGCCGTCATCGCCGCCAATCGTCGCGTAAACGCGATTGGGATCAGCCGGCGAAACCGCGATGCCGATCTTGCCCATGTCGGAGCGCGGCAGTCCATTCTTCAACTGCGTCCAGTGATCGCCGCCGTCGGTAGTCTTGTAGATGCCGCTGCCCGGCCCGACTTCGTAAATGTCCCACGGGCGGCGCAACACCTGCCACGTTGTGGCATACATGATTTGCGGGTTGTGAGCGTCAACGCTCAGGTCGGCCGCGCCGGTCTTATCGTTGACGTAGAGAATTTTCTGCCAGGTCTTGCCGCCGTCATGGCTGCGGAAAAGCCCGCGCTCCTCGTTCGCGCCGTACGGATCCCCGATGGCCGCGACGTAAACCAGGTTCGGATCTTTGCGATCGACGTAAACCTTGCCCACCTGGCTGCTGTCACGCAGGCCAATGTTCTGCCACGTGCGGCCCGCGTCGGCGGATTTATAAATTCCATCGCCGTGCGAGATGTTGGCGCGCAGGCACGCCTCGCCCATGCCGACATAAACGATGTTGGGGTCCGATTCGGCGACCGCAATCGAGCCGACCGAGCCCGTCTTGAAATAGCGGTCGGATACCGGGGCCCAGGAAACTCCAGCGTTCAACGTCTTCCAAACGCCGCCGCCGGTCGCGCCCATGTAATAGGTCAGGCGGTCGTTGGGAATTCCCGCCACCGCCGTCACGCGCCCGCCGCGATCAGGTCCGATAGACCGCCAGCGTAGTGCCTGCGCGGCATTGCGCGGCAGTTGCGCGCCGGCAGCAGTACACAACGCCAGCACACAACAGGCAGCAGAAAACGAAATTCGCTTCATGGCTCCTCCTCTGCAGCCCTGAGCCAGAGTCTGAATCCATTTCCGAATCCGGCCCAAGGTCACGTGCGCATTACCGCTGCCGGCTCGTGCTCGATTGCACTGCGCCGCCGTGCTCCAGTTGCGCAATAGTGGGCTGCATCGCTTTCCAGCCGGCCATCAGCGCTTCACGCTTGCGCTCGTACTCCTGGAAAACTTCATACACCTGCGCCGGAGGCGCCGAATCGGCCGATTCCACGACATTGGCCAAATCCGCGTACTGCGCGTCGAGCATGATGGGGTAAACCAGCGATGCCGGCTGGCTCGTCGATTTCACCTGCGTCAGCTCGCCTTCCATCTCGGCGATCTTGCGCAATGCGCCGTCAATGGCCTGCTGCCGCGCCGCGTCCGCGCCGCTGCGCGCGCGGTCGAGCGCAGCTTGCGCGCCGCGCATCTGCATGATGGTGTTGTGGAGTTCGCTTACCCGATCGCGCAGCATGAGGGCCAGCTCATATTGCTTGCGCAAATCGGCGGTGGTAGCGTGAATCCGCGGGTCAGCATTAATCTGCAGCGGCGCCGTGTACGGCTTGCCGTCCACCGTCAGCTTCACCTGGTAAGCGCCTGGCGGGACCATGGGGCCACCGGCGCCGATTTCGGTGATCACGATTCCAGGCAGCGGCGCCGGGCCTTCAACCCGGTAGTTCCAGATGTAGCGATTCATGCCGGCGCGCGCGCGCAAGGCATTGCCGGCTCCGCGCCCGCCGCGTCCGCCGCGAGCGCCTGCGGCTTCGGCCGGTTCAGCCGCCGCGCTGCTGACGTGGTGCACAACCTGCCCGCCTGCATCCGTGATGTCAAGCGTCACGGCCGATGTTGGCGCCGCGGCCAGGTAAAAATCAATGACTGCGCCGTTGGGCGGGTTGGCCGCCGATGCGCCGCCCTGCCGCCCTCCACCGAATCCGCCGCCGCCGTGGAAGCGCGTGGCCGCAGCCGGCTGATAAAGGTAAACCGTCTGCGACGCAGTCTGCGCATTCGCCTGCCACAAGGGAGCAATGTTGTCCAAAATCCAAAACGCACGGCCGTGAGTTGCGGCAATCAAATCGTTGCCGTGTACAGCGGTATCGAACACCGGCGTATGCGGCAGGTTCAGTTGCAGCGATTGCCAGTTGGCGCCGTCGTCGAACGAAACATAAATGCCGCTTTCGGTGCCGGCGTAGAGCAAGCCCTTCCGCTTGGGATCGGTGTGCACCGAGTGGACGTAATCTTCGGCGCCCAGGCCATTCACCAGCGCCGACCACGTCTTGCCGTAATCGGTGGTCTTGAAGATATACGGGTGGAAATCGTCTGAGAAGTGCGCATCGGCGGCGACGTAAGCCGTGCCGGCATCGTAGGGCGAAGCCTCAATCATATTGACGCACGCCCACTCCGGCATTCCTGGCGGCGTCACCTTCGTCCAGGTTTTTCCGCCATCGCGAGTGATGTGTACTAGGCCGTCGTCAGTCCCGGCCCAAATCAGGTTGCGCTGAGCAGGCGATTCGGCGATGGCAAACACGGTGTCGTAATACTCCGAGCTCGAGTTATCGGGCGTGAGCGGCGTCGGGCTCGATTGCTGCTTTGACTTGTCATTGCGCGTCAGGTCAGGGCTGATGATGCTCCAGCTCATTCCGCCGTTGGTGGTCTTGAAGACAACCTCGCCGCCCAGGTAAAGCACATTGGGATCGTGGGGCGAAATCTGCATAGGCGCGGTCCACTGGAAGCGGTGCTTCAGCCCGGCCGGCACATGCGCGCGCGCTCCAAACCACGGCGCAATGTTTTGCGTCTGGCCGGTGTGGCCGTCGTAGCGGGTGAAGTGCCCATTGTGGTCGCCGCCGTAAACGATTTCAGAATCGCGCGGGTCGGGCCAGTTGTAGCCCGATTCGCCGCCGCCGGTTGAGTGCCAATCGCGTTCCGTAATTGAGCCGCTATCGCTGCGCGAAAGAATTGCTACTGTGCCGCTATCCTGCTGAGAGCCGTAGATGCGGTAGTTCACCTGATCATCGGCGGCAATGTGATAGAACTGCGCCGTCGGCTGGTTGTTTTCAGGCGACCAGGTCGCGCCGCCATCTTCAGAAATGGAAGCGCCGCCGTCATCGGCTTCGATCATGCGCTCCGGGTTCGTAGGATCGATCCAGAGGTGGTGATCATCCGAGTGCGGCACCGAA
>JAJPJZ010000299.1 GCA_021323935.1 Terriglobia bacterium
GGATCGATTTCGCCGCGCAGGATGCGCTCGAGCAGCGGCCGCGTGTAATTCATCATGTGGGTCTGGCCCATGCGGAAGGTCAGGCCCTTGTTCATGGCCGCGCCCCAGGGAATCTTGTCGAGCAGGCCGCCGTACACGCCCGGCACGGAGACGGTGCCGCCCTTGCGGCACGCCTGGATCACTTCGCGCAGCACCATGGCGCGGTCGGTCGAAAGGCGCAAGGCCTGCTTAGCTTCGTCAGCCAGCGCAAACGGACCGCCGTGCGCTTCCATGCCCACGGCGTCGATGCAGGCGTCAGGCCCGCGACCGCCGGTCATCTCTTTCAAGGCTTCGATGACGTCGGTGACCTCAGAGCGATCGATGATGCGCGCTCCGGCTTCGCGCGCCAGGCGGATACGCTCGGGAACGCGATCGATGGCGATGACTTGTTCGGCGCCCAGCAGGAACGCGCTGCGAATGGCAAACTGCCCTACCGGGCCGCAGCCCCACACGGCGATCACGTCGCCGGGATGGATGTTGCAGTTTTCTGCCGCCATGTAGCCGGTAGGGAAAACGTCAGTAAGGAACAGGACCTTGTCGTCCGGAACGCCATCGGGAATTTTCAGCGGGCCGACGTTAGCAAATGGAACGCGCACGTATTGCGCCTGCCCGCCGGCGTACCCGCCCAGCATGTGAGTGTAGCCGAACAGCCCTGAAGCCGTGTAGCCCATCAGATTTTCGCACATCCAGGCATTCGGGTTGGTGTTGTCGCACAGCGACCACAGCTTCTGCTGGCAAAACCAGCAGTTGCCGCAAGCGATGGTGAACGGCACGATCACGCGATCGCCGACCTTCAGGTTCCTGACCTCAGGGCCCACTTCCACTACTTCGCCCATAAATTCGTGCCCAAGAATGTCGCCCTGCTCCAGGCTCGGCATGTACGCGTTATAAAGATGAAGGTCAGAGCCGCAAATTGCGGTGCGCGTTACGCGAACGATGGCGTCATGCGGATTGATGATGCCGGGATCGGGAACATTTTCTACCCGCACATCTTCCTTGCCCCACCAGCACAGTGCTTTCATTGTCTCCCTCCTGCTATACGGCGGCCCGTTGGTTCAGTTGCCGATTGCCCAGCATTTCGCGGTCGAATGGTTCCATGGTGCGGATCTTCACGGAGCGGCGGCCACTGGGCTGGCCTTCCGTCGTGGGCAGCTCGCCTGCTTCAATCAATGCCTTGAAGCGACGCAAATCTTCGCGAATCTGCTGTTCGGGATGCTCGAAGAACATCATGGCCAGCAACTCGCCGATGCGTCCGCCGGGCCGGTGGTATTCGAGCCTGACGTGCACTTCGGTGCCGCGATTGCCCGGGGCCGGCTTGAACTCGACCGAGCCACGATGATCGACATCCGCGCCCGGCAATGAACGCCAGGTGAGGCGGCGATTCGCCACATCTTCCAGGAGCTCGGCATCCCACTCGATCTTGCGGCCGGCCGGAGCGTGTGCCACCCAGTGCGAGCGGCGCTCATCGAGGCGCCGCACCTGGTGGAGGTGCTTCATGAAGCGCGGCAGGTTCTCAAGTTGCTTCCAGAAGCCATAAACCTGCTCGGGCGAGCGGCTGATCGTGACCGATTTGGCGATGCAGGCGTCGCGCTCCTGCCCGCTGCTGCCGTTGGTGGCGCCATGATAAATGAGCATCCCGCCGCCTGCTGCCAGGCCCGCACCGATTCCGGCGCCCAGCCACGTCCGCCGCGATAACCCGAGCGCCAGGCCTGAGGCCACCAGTGAGCTGCCGGTCAGCAGCGCGGCCCAGCCCGGCCGAGTTTCACGATTCTCGCCGTTGCGGGCATTTGCGACCCAGTTGGTTCTGAGCGAAGAGCCCATAAGCACACACCTCCGTCGTTGCTTTTTCCTAACCGGAGTCTGATGCCGGTGCCTTGCAAAGGTTGGCGCAACTGCATCTTAAGTGTGTGGAAATCCAGCGGCTTTTCTGGCGCAAGATGAGCTGCGGTTCCAACTCCGAGCAGCAACTCTGAATCCTACAAGTGAGCACGCCAGCCGCTGCGCCAGGGTGACGTGCGTGGGCTCCTCTCATCATGACCGGGCTTGTTCGTACAGCAGCAAACTTCGTCATCATCGCCTGCCTGGTGACCTACGGCTTCGGGCTGTTCGCCGAATACCACGCCCGCGGCCGCTGGTCGAAGAACGTAACGGCGCTGCTGGCCGGCCTGGGAATGCTCGTGCTGGCATTCGCGCTGGTGCTGAGGCCTGAGAATGCAGCCGTGATTCAGGCCATCGCTCGAACCAGTGCCTCTGATGTGCTGCTTGGAATTTCCAGCGGCCTGCTCCTGGCTGCCATTCTGGCCTACGGCTTCATCGCCTACGCCAAGCCGTTCCGCCTGTGGCACGAGCGCAAGATTGAAAGGGACCTGAGCCGTGAACTCCCAAAGATCCCGTAGAGGCACGGCTGCCGATCGCGGCAGGCTGCTGCGCTTCCCGCTGCCCCCGGCTGCGCCCCAGGACGCCTCCGTATGGCGGCAGTTGCTGGCGCTTGGCCCGGGCGTGGTCACGGGCGCGGCCGATCTCGACCCATCGGCCATCATCACCGCAACCGTCATCGGCGCTGCCTTCGCCCACTCGCTGCTATGGGTGGTGCTGCTGTGCATCCCGTTTCTGCTCACGATTTTTTCCGTCACCGCGCGCATCGGAGTTGAAACCCGCAAGGGCCTGCTCGATCTGGTTCGCGAAAACTACGGCCGCAACTGGGCCATGGCGGGCGCGCTGCTGACCATCATCGTCAACATGGCGGTGATCATCGCTGACCTCATGTCGGTTTCCGATGCCTTAGGCATCATCCTGCGGCAAGAGCGCGAATTCTTTGTGGCGGTGGTCGCGTTCTCGGTGTGGTACGTGCTCATCTTCCACGACTATCGCAAGATCACGCGCTACCTGGTGCTGCTCTCGTTGCCGCTGTTTACTTATGTGCTGGTGGCCGGCATGGTGTCGTGGCACCACGTCGGCAGCTTGATCAGCTCAGTCCTGGTGCCGCATGCCCGGTTGAGCAGCGACTACGTGGAAGCCCTGGTCGCGTTGTTCGGCGCGCTGCTTACGCCTTACATCCTGCTGTGGCAGGTCAGCTCGCGCAGCGACCCTGAGCACCAGCCGCACCGCGCCGATGCGCACGCCGCAACCCTGGTCAGCATCCTGCTGGCGGTGTCGGTGATCATTGCGTCGGCAGCCGTGTTGCACTTCCCCAACCCGGTTGACATGACCACGCGCCAGGCCGCCGAGGCGCTGCGGCCCGCAGTCGGCGATTGGGGAGTGCTGTTGTTCTCGATTGGCTTGATCGGCGCTGGCCTGGTGGCCTTGCCGGTCCTGGTCGCCTCCATGTGCTATGACCTGGCGCAAGCGGCGGGCTGGAACTACGGCCTCAGCGAAAATCCCTGGGAGGCGCGCAGCTTTTACCTGCTCATCTCGCTCAGCATGCTGTTCGCCGGCATCGCGAACTATTTCCCCATCAACCCCGTCAAGGCGCTTTACTGGTCGATGGTGCTGGCCGGCATCATGACCCCGCCAACGCTCATTTTCGTGCTGCTCATCTCGAATGACCGCCGCATCATGCGCACGGTGAACACGCGCTGGCAAAACTTCTGGATCGGCGCAGCCGCCGGCGCCGTGGTTGCCGCCGGCGTGGTTTATGCGGTGTGGAAGCTCTGAGCGCGCTTGCTACAATCGCCCGATGCCCCAGACGCAAAACCACGAGCGACCCTGCCAAATCAACCGAAGCACCCGCCCGGCCGCGCTGCTGCCGCTGTGCCTGGTTTCGTGTGCGCTGTTCTGGCTGGGCTGCAACCGCGGCGCCGTTACGATTGATCACGAGCCATCGCACCGCCTGGTCTTCGCCAACGATTATCTGCGCGTCTATCGCGTCGAAGCCGGCCCACACCAGAGCACCAGGCTGCACCTGCATGATCACGATTACATCTGGGTTTCGATTGGTCCCGCCGACATCACTAATGCCGTGCAAGGCAAGCCGCCGGTGAAAACCAGGCTCGAAGATGGCGACGTTCACTTCGTGCCCGGCAGCTTCTCGCACGTCGTCACCAACAATGCCGACCAGCCCTTTCGCAACTACACCATCGCGCTGCTGAAGAATGGTGCCGTTCAACTCCCGCCCGGCGAAGATGCGCACAGCGTCACCCTGCTGCACAGCGGCAGCGTCGAATCCCTGTTCGTGCAGGACGGAGTGCGCGCCACCGAAATCACCCTGAACCCGGGCGCCACCATCAGCGGGCCGCACCTGGCGCGCCCGCACCTGCTGGTTCACGTCAACCCTGACGACCACACCGTACAATGGGCCGATGCTGATAAGGCCCCCAGCCTGACCAACAGCACCGCGCAAAAAGCCACCTACCTGCTGCTCGAGTTCTAAGCACGCCTAGCGAGCGGCACGAAAGCAAGACCAGCTTGAAACCGCCGCGTCAACCTCAGCCGGGGCGTTCCGTTCGCGGTACGCCGTGGCTGCCAGGTATGACTTTAGTCACCGCCTCTGTGCCGATTTAAGACAGCCTTGTTACCCGGAACTTGCTAGATTTTTAAAGGCAAAACGTCATTTGCTCGGGGAACGAGGGCACTCAGGGTGTCGGCGCACACGCTTCAATTTCGACGCAGCGAACGCATCAGGTTCGCTGTACCGGTCAAGATCGTTCCTGCCGGTACGCCCGATGCGCCGCCGTTGGAATGCGAAACCCTGCTGGTCAACCTGAACGGCTGCGGAGTGCGCTCGGCAGCCGCGGTCGCGGTCGGCAGCACAGTTCATGTGCGCGTCGGCTCCGATGAACTGCCCGGACGCGTGGTCACGTGCATTCAGGCCTCCGGGGCCAACGCTTATTCCATCGGCATCAAGTTTGATCGGCCCTATTTCTGGCCGGTGCCGAATCCTCCCGCCGATTGGATTGCCCATCCCATCAGCAAATCGTCGCAGCCGCAGCGCAGCACTGCTCCAGCCGTCGCGCCTCGCCCCGCCCCGCCCATAGCAAAAGCCCCTGCCGTTCCGCCGCCGCCCTCTGCGGCTCCGGCTCCGCGACCTGAAGCCCTCAAAGAAATCAACGAAGCCGTAGCCCGCGCCGTCACCATCACCAGCAAGCTCGATGCGCTGGTGCAAACCCTGCCGGCGCAGCTCGAAGTTCGCCTGCGTGAAAAGGCTGAAGAAGCCGCCAAAACCGCGCAAGCCGCGGCCGTCGCCGAAATCGAAAAGCAGTTGCAGGCAGACCTGAAGCAGCGCGCCACTGACGCTCACCTGCAAAGCGTTGGCCAGTGCACCACCGAGCTCGACGCCAGGGTGGCCGCCATGAAGCAGCAGGCGGAAGAGCTGCGCAGCTCGCTCACCCGCCACGCCGAAGAGCTGCGGAAAAAGCAGGATGGTGAAATTTCAGGCACGGTGCGCTCCGTGGAAGAGCGCTTGGCCAAGGCCGCGGCTGCCGCCGTCAAGACCTTTCAGGGCGAAATTGAAAATGCCGCGGCCGTGTATTCAGAGCTGCAGAACGTAGGCCCGGCTGAAGAGCTGCTCGAAAAGCTCGGCAAGGCAGTGCGAGCCGCCGACGACAAAAGCCGCGAAATCGCGCTGCGGGAAACCACTTTACGTTCGCTGCACGACGATGTTTCAGCCAAGGCCGCCGAAGTCGAGCAGGTTTCCAGCCGCCTGAGCCAGATCGTTTCTGAGTGCCACCGCGCCGCCGAAGCTGCCGGCAACGTCGAAACCCTGCGCGCCCAGATTGATGAAAAACTGCAGCACGCCGAGCAGGAGCGGCAACTGCTTGAGCGCAGCGTAGAAGAAGGCATTGTCGCCATTCGCCGCGAACGCGACGATGCCATCAGCAGCGTGGCTGCCTCGCGCCAGGCCATCGGCCAGATCTCGCAAGCTGTGACCGAAGCCCGTGGGGTGCTGGCGCAACTGCACCGTGAAGCGGCAGAACTTCGCGATAACATTGCCACCGAATCGCGCCGCGCCGTCGATGAGCTGCTACGCTCCGCCGCCAGCCTGCAGATGGCCGCCGTCGATCTCGAGCAGCAGGCGGTCGATTCGTTCTCCCAGGCGCTGGAGTCTTCACTGACTCAGAACCTGGAAAAATTTGAATTGCACGTCAAGGCCGCTACCCAGCGCTTTGCCAGCGCACTGCACGCCGCCGCGTTCCACGCCTTCCATCCCGCCGACCTTGAGAGCACCGTCGCCGGCGAGGGCACGCATGAAGCGGAAGTCTCGTTAGAGCAATTCGAATCCGCACCCGACGTCGAGGGCAGCCCCAGCCCCGCAACGGTTCAAGCGCAGGAGCTCTAAATGGGCAGCCGGATTCATCAACGCCTCAAAGCTGTGTTGCCGGTGCGCGTGACCGGCAAAGCCGCTGACGGCAAGGCTTTCGACGAGCTTACCTATACGCTCGATATCAGCCGGTCAGGCGTGAGGCTGGTGCTGCCGAAGGTGATCGCCCTCGATGAAAACATCACCATCACGTACCGCCAGCGCAAGGCTGCGTTCAAAGTCATGTGGGTGGGCTCGCAGAACGGCGGCAGCGGAAACGTAGGCGGATTGGCCGCCGTTGACCCCTCGGTCGTGCTGTGGAGCGAACTCCGCAAGGAAGAAAAAGAAAATTACCGTGACGACTATGTGCGCGAGGAACGCGAGCGCCAGGAAGCTGTGCGGCAGACCTCGCCTCCGGCGAAGAGCGCTCCTGCCCCCAAGGCGGCTAGTGCTTCCGCCAAGGCCGCAGGTGAAGTCGGGGTGGCCCTGCAGCCCGCACCCAGGCGGAGCGGGGTTGCGGGAACGGCCGCGCAGGTCGCCGAATTGACCGCCAGCCTGCTGGCCATTGAGGCCGAGCTGCACAATGATTCGGTCGATGCCGGGCTGCTCAAGGAGTTCCGCGATGCCCTCGCCAAGACGCGCGAAACCGCGTGGATGGTGCAACAGCGCCTCGAGCTGCAGAAGCAGACCGGCGAAGGCCAGTCACTGCCGCTGATTTCAGTCATTAATAATGAGCGCCTGCACACCGTCGCCCGCGTGTGCACCGAATTTATGGAAGATTTCAGCAAGGCTGACCTTGCGCTCGATGAGAAAGTGGTCAGCGCATTCCTCACGGTGGCCGAGCAGCTCGTCTTCGAGCTCGGCCTGTCAGTTTCCTAGGCAGTACGGCGATCGGGGTTCGCCGTTTCAGTGCTCACTTCTTCCGTGCGCACATCTTTGCCGTTAATCGAAACAATCTTCTTGCGCACGGCTTCTCTCTCGCGCGCGCCGGATTCACTTACGCGCCTGCGCTGGCCCGTCGCGGGCTGCGGCGTTGACGTTGGGACCTGAGCCTGCGCCGCGGTTCCGGGTTCGGGCGCTGCGGACTTGGCGGCAGCCGGTGGATTCATGCGCATCTTCCTGCGTAGGCGGCGTCCGCTCTCATTGAGCGTAGCGCGTGCCAGTTCTTTTCCCCGCCGTGCAGCATTTTTTGACTGCTCCTCAGCCTTACGAAGAACATCCATTAATCCCATACCGGGGCCCTCACTGCCGAGCATTACATAAGATGCCGATTACAATGAAAGTGCAAACTGCTGCTGCTTTGTTTGCCCAGGTCCATGCTTCCCTTTCGGCTGGTTTATTCCCGCGACTACTACCTTCCCATCGGCGCGCACGTTTTTCCCGCGCAAAAATACCGCCTGATTCACGAGCGGCTGCTGGCCGAAAAAGTCGCCTCCGCTGATGATTTTGTTCCTCCCCACCCTGCCGCCGATGATGACATCCTGCGGGTACACACGCCTGATTACGTGCACAAGCTCAAGACCGGTACCCTCTCGCCGGAAGAAGAGCTGCAGATGGAAATACCATACTCGCCTGAGCTGGTGCAGGCATTCTGGCTGGCCGCCGGCGGCTCGATTCAGGCGGCGCAGCTCGCCTTGCGCGACGGCGTCAGCTTCAACATCTGCGGTGGCTTCCATCATGCCTTTCCCAATCACGGGGAAGGTTTCTGCATGATCCACGATGTCGCCGTCGCCATCCGGCGGCTGCAGCACGATGGCCAAATCCAGCGCGCGATGACGGTGGATTGCGATGTCCATCACGGCAACGGCACGGCCGCAATTTTTGCTGCCCGCAATGCGGCTGGCGATCCGCTGCCCTCGCGCTCGCCGCAATTGCTTGAGGCGAAGAAGAACGGCTCCATGACCGCCGGCCCGGCCGCCGATGTTTTCACC
>JAJPJZ010000242.1 GCA_021323935.1 Terriglobia bacterium
CCCACTGTGCTCTACATCGGTGGCCCCGCTGAAATTGCCTATTGGGCACAAGGCGCGCCGCTCCAACAGGCGCTGCTCGGCCGCGTCACGCCCATTGCCAGCCGCTTCACCGCAACCCTGGTTGATCCCGCCCAGCAACGCCTGCTGAAAAAATATGGCCTCGCGCTTGCCGACCTGTTCCACGGCCCCGAGCGCACCCGCGAGCGCCTGGCTTCGCGCGCGTTGCCGGCGGAGCTCGACTCGCATTTCACCCAGGTCTGCGGCGCCGTCTCCGAGCAGCTCGCCTCGCTCCAGTCCCAGCTTGAGCAGCTTGACCACACTCTGGTCGATGCTGCCCGCCACGCCGGCTCCAAGATGCTCTACCAGCTCGAGCGCCTTCGCGGGCGCGCCGCCCGCGCCGAGCTGCGCCGCAATTCCGAAATCGCCCGCCACGCCGATCGGCTCAGCTCTTCACTGTTTCCCAATCGCGACCTCCAGGAGCGCGTCTATCCCGGCGCCCTCTACCTGGCCCGCTACGGAAGGGAACTGCTCGATGGCCTGCTGCAGCAGGTCCACATCGAGTGTCAGGACCATCAGGTCGTTTTCCTCTAGCTCCGGCAAACCTCGCATTCGCCGCTGAATTGCTTAGCCGCAGTGGTTTGCCCCGCAATGCGCTATCATCATCGGCATGGCGAAGCACGGCGCCAAATCGCAGCCCGCCACCTTTGACGTAACCTGCCCGTGCTGCAGCTCGGTGCTTAAAGTTGACGCTGAAAGCCGCGCCGTCATCTCCCACGTCGCCGCCGAACGCCCCAAGATGTTTGCCGATCTCGACGAAGCCGGCAAGGCCATGCGCGAGCAGGAAGGCCGCCGCGACTCAATCTTTCGCCAGTCCGTCGAAGCTGAAAAGCAGCGCGGCGACCTGCTGGAAAAGAAATTTCAGGAAGCCATGCGCCGCGCCAAGGAGTCGCCCGATACTGGCCGCCCCATCCGCGACATCGACCTTGATTGAGCTGAGCCCACCACGGCCGCGCCACTTGACTCCATGAGCGCTCATCCCTTGCTGCTGGGCCATCGCGGCGCCCGTCGCGTCTCGCCTGAAAATACTCTGGCCGCCTTCACGCTCGCGCTTGAGCACGGCTGCCACGGCTTTGAGTTCGATGTGCGCCGCACCTGCGACGCCAAGTCAGTCATCTGCCACGATGCCCGTTACTACAGCATGGACGTTGCCCGCACCACCCTCGCCGCCCTGCGCAAGCGCGCCGAGTTTCCCACCCTCAACGAGGTCATCAGCCGCTTTGGCGGGCGCGCCTTTCTCGATATCGAGCTCAAAATCGCCGGCCTCGAACAGGCCGTGGCCGACGCCGTCGCCGAACTGCCGCGCCATCGCTTTGTCATCTCCTCGTTCCTTCCCAACGTTCTGGCGCGCATCCGCCTCATCGACCTCAAGCTGCCCACCGGGCTCATCTTCGATCGCAGCCGCACGCTGGCCGATTGGCGCGATCTGCCCATCCATTACGTCATTGCCGAGCAATCGCTGGCTGCGCCCGCGCTGGTGCGCGAAGCCCACGCCCACGGCAAGCGCCTCTTCGTCTGGACCGTTAATCGCCAGGCTGACATGCTTCGCCTGCGCGATTCAGGCGTTGACGGCATCATCTCCGACGACACCGAACTGCTCTGCCGCACCTTGCATCATCCCTGAATGCTCAGCGATTAAGGATTTTGTGAGTTCGCGTCGCAGGTATTCGGCTTCGCATTCTTATCGTGTAAGCGTTGCGGCGGTTGGCCGGCTCTCGGCATCCGGGCGCGTGATCAGGAAGGCGGAGCGCTCGCGCTCCAGGTTTTCAAGTTCCAGTTCGCGGCGCGCCTCGCTCCTTCCCATCGCCGCCGCAATCCGCTGCACCGCCGTCCGCCCGCACTCTTCTGACCAGCAGCCGCCCAGCGCAACCGGCACCCTGCGCAGCAACACATCCGCGGCCGTCATCGCGTGTTCGCGGGCAATCGCGTGCGCCGCCTCCGCCACCAGGTGCTCTGAATGCGCACACAGCGGCTTGCGCAGGCGCTCGTCGCGCCCTGCCATGCGCGCAATGTGCAGCGCGCAACGGCCATGCCACGCCGCAATGGCCGCAGCCGAAGCCTCGCCAATTCCCGCTACCATCGCCACCTGCCGCGCCCATTGCCGCAGCGTCACTTCGATTCCGTTGGCCGGCGGCGCCGCCACCATCACGCTCTCCGGCTCACCGACCGGCAACTTGAGCGCCCGCGCGCACTCCCGTCCCACTTTTCCCGCGGTGGTCAGCTTGCCGCCCACTACGCTGATCATTCCCGCCGCTCCGTCCAGCTCGTGCCCATAGAGCAGATGCCGGCGAGTGATCGAGCTCGGTTCCAGGTCATCCACGAACGGCAGCGGCCTGATGCCGGCAAATGCATACGCCACCTCGCCATTCGACGCAGCGCGGGCAGGGAACAGCGCGTTATACGTCTTCAGCAGGTATGCAATCTCTTCCGCTGCCGGCCGCACCTGCTCCGGATCGCCGCGGTCCGGCACCTCCGTCGTTCCCACCAGCGTCATCCCATTCCACGGAATTACGAACACCGGCCGCCCGTCTGCCGCCTCGCTATAGACCGCTGCATTTGCCGTGCAGCAGCGCCGCCGCAGCACGATATGCGATCCTCGCACTCCTCCGATCAGCGGCTTTTCATGCACCACGCCGGCGCTGGTCAGCACGCCGTCCACCCACGGCCCCGTGGCATTCACCACCCAGCCGGTCGAAACCGAAAACTCGGCGCCACTGCGCAAGTCCCGTGCCCGCACTCCGGCCACGCGCCCATTCCTGCGCTCCACTTCGAGCAGGCGCGTGTGGTTGCGCGCCACTGCTCCGGCTTCAACCGCTTCTGTCAACCATTCCGCCACCAGGCGCTCAGGGAACTCGCATTGCCCGTCGTCGTAGGAAAACGTGCTCCAGCGCGCGCCCTGGTCGAGCGCGGCTTCCAGTTCGCGAATCCCCGCAGCACTCGGATCGCTGCTCCGTCCTCCCAGCCGCGCATACAGCCACAGTCCCGCCCTGATCGCCATCCCGCTGCGCAGCAGCCCATGATGCTGTTCGCCGCGCATCGCCAGCACAAACCGCAGTGGTCTGACCAGGTGCGGACGCTCCCGCAGCAACCGCTCGCGCTCCCGCAGCGATTCGCGCACCAGCCCGAGCTCCCCATGCTCCAGGTAGCGCAGCCCGCCATGGATAATCCGGGTCGCGCGGCTGGTCGTGCCTGAGGCAAAATCGTTCTGCTCCAGCACCAGCGTCCGGGCCCCGGCGCGTGCGCACTCTCGCGCAATCGCCACGCCGTTAACCCCGCCGCCGATCACCACCACGTCGAAGGCTGCACCGTTCAGCGGCTGCCGGATTGTGCTGATCTCGCCCATGGTCGCGTTCAACTGCGAGCCGGCCCGCATCGCCGTTCGCCTCGCCCTAACTGTGATGCGCTACTCTGAATTCAAGTTCAACTTCTCGTTCCCTGGAGAGCTTCGCTGGAGAGCTGCAGCCCTGCAGAAGAGCAGCAGCCTCTGCCCGCCCGGCGTTTCGCCGGCTCGCCTGCGCCAGCCAGCCAAAGGCCGGCCTGCCTTGAACCGCCTGTCAAACCGCGCCCATCTGCAACGTCCGATAATGAGCATTATGTAAAATCCAGTCCGCCCGCCCCAGGATTGCGCCTCGCAGGTTGAATGCTGCCCGCAATGAGCGTTAACTTAATCAGCTATGAATGTGCGCTCCCCTTTCCCCGCCTTCATCCTGGCTGCCGCGCTCTCCGCCTCGGTCTGCGCCGTGGCCGCGTCTTCCGGCCCTGACAGCCGCACCTTGACCGATCCCAAGACCGTCAGCTCGCAGTCAAATTCCGCCGCCAAGCCCGTCGCCATTGACGACCTGTTCGAGATCACCGGCATCGGCCGCGGCGCCTGGTCCCCGAACGGCCAGGAGATCGCCTTCACCTCCAACGCCAGCGGCCGCCTGAATGTCTGGAAAATGCGTGCCGATGGCAGCGGCGCCACCCAGCTCACCAAGTCTGACGACCGCCAGTCCAACCTCGCCTGGTCACCCGACGGCAAATGGATCGTCTATGCCCAGGACCGCGGCGGCAACGAAATCTGGGACCTCTACGCCATCCCCAGCGTCGGCGGCGCGCCCATGAACCTCACCAGCACCGACCAGATTGCCGAAAACCAGCCGCTGTTTTCTCCCGATGGCTCCAAAGTCGCCATCACCTATAAGCCCAAGGAATCGCCCATCACCGATATCGCCATCCTCGACTGGAGCTCCCGCCAGGTCCACAAGCTCACCAACGAGCAGAAGCCGCAGGCCAGTTGGTCGCCTGTGGCCTGGAGCCATGACGGCAAGCATCTGCTGGCCTCGCGCCGCAGCGATCCCGTCGGCAATGACGCTGACGTCTTCCTCATTGACCTCGCCACCGGCAACGCCGAAAACCTGACCCAGCACCAGGGCCAGCAGCTAATCGTCCCCACCGACCTCTCGCCCGACGGCAAGACCGTTCTGCTCGTCTCCAACGCCCAGGGCGGATACGACAATGTCGCCCTCCTCGACGTCGCCACCAAAAAGCTGCGCTGGGTCACCAACACCCAATGGGAAGCCACGCCTGAGAGCTTCTCGCCTGACGGCAAGCAGTTCACCTACAGCGTCAACGAAGACGGCCGCATCCACGCCTGGCTGGCGCCCACCACCGGCGGCCAGGGCCGCCAACTGAACCTGCCCGAAGGTCTCAACCTTTTCGGCGGCAATCCCACCGCCTTCTCGCCCGACGGCAAAAAGATCCTCGTCTCGCACCAGGGCTCCCGCCATCCCGCCGACCTCTGGGCCTACGACATCGCCTCCAACCAGGCCCAGCAGCTCACCCACGCCGCCCGCGGCAGCCTCGACCCCAACTCGCTGCCGCAATCGCAAATCGTTCACTATAAGAGTTTTGACGGCACCATGATCTCCGCCATCCTGTGGGTGCCCTTCAACCTCAAGCGCGATGGCTCCAATCCCGCCATCGTGCTGCCGCACGGCGGCCCCACCGGCCAGACCGTCGATTACTTCAACCGCGAAGCCGCCGCTCTGGCCTCCCGCGGCTACATCTGCATCGCTCCAAATGTCCGCGGCTCAACCGGATACGGCCTTAAGTTCATGCAAGCCAACATCAAGGACCTGGGCGGCGGCGACCTGCAGGATGAAGTCTATGCCGTCAAGTTCCTCACCGCCTCCGGCTACGCCGACCCTAAGAAAATCGGCATCACCGGCGGCTCCTATGGCGGCTACATGACCCTCATGGCCATCGGCAAAACTCCCGACGTCTGGGCCGCAGCCGTCGAGCAATACGGCATCATCAACTGGCTCACCATGCTCCAGCACGAAGACGCCGCCCTGCAGCAATACGAAAAAGGCCTCCTCGGCGATCCCGATAAAGAACGCGACGTTTACGAAAAAGCCTCGCCCATCACCTTCATCCGCCAGGAGCGCGCTCCCCTGCTGGTGCTGCAGGGCGAAAACGATCCTCGCGTCCCTAAAGAAGAAGCCGAACAGGTCGTCGATATCCTGAAGAAGGAAGGACGCACCGTCTCCGTCCATTACTACCCCGCCGAAGGCCACGGCTTCAGCAAGCGCGAAAACCAGGTCGACGCCATGAAGCGCATGGTCTCCTGGTTCGACCAATACTTGAAGTCCGGCCACGCAGCCTCAACTTCATCCACTAATTCTCAATAGCCATCCGGCCGCCGACGCCCTCATCGCCGGCGGCCTCCTCACTCACCGCACATAAACGCCTCTCGTCCTCCCCTGCCTCCCATCCTCCCGGTGCTCGTTTTTGCCGCTTTTCGCCGCTCATCGCCGCGACCCCGGCACCTTCGCCGCTTCCGGGCTCCCGCGCATCGCTCCGCCGGCGTACGCGCAATGCGGCTGCACCGGACACGCCTCGCACCGCGGCGACACACGCCGGCACAGCTCCTGCCCATGCACCTTCAGCAGCAGGTAAGCCCGCTGCCTCGCCGCAAACTCCGGCGCCGTTCCCTGCTCGATCATCTCCTGCGCATCGCGATACGTTCGCCCGTAATTCGGAGTCTCGCGCCCGCGCATCACCCGCACCAGCGGCGCCGGATTATTCGAAGGCACCGCCGCCACCGCCTCAATCCCGGCAAACAGCAAAATGCGGTCCGCTCCCGGGTCCGCAATGTTCGGAAAGCTCTTCAGCACTTTCCTCGCGCCCTTCACCCCCGGCCGCATCCGCGCCGCCACCACCGCCCCCCGCACGTCCCCACCCAGCTCCTGCTGCACCCGCAACGCAATTTCCTTCAACCGCTCGGCCCTTAACTCCGGAACCATCCCGCCATGCTTCAGCGCCTCAATCAGCACAGCCGGCTTTGCCCGCAGCACCGCCTCCGGCGACGTCCCCACCGCAGCCGTCAGCGCGGCCCACCCCTTCGCGCAGCGCTCATCGCTCTGCGGATATCCGCAGTGCCACCACAGCAGGAACTCGTATGGATCCGTCGGCCACGCCGCCTCCGCCAGCCCCCCCGCGCCCCGGTAGTGGCGCTCCAGGATGTCCAGCACCTTCGCCGTCGTGATCTCTGCCCGCATGGCGCCGCCATGTTAGCAGCCGCCCGGCCTCCCGCAGCTCACCGCGCCCATCACCACCTAAAGACGACAAGCCGCGCGCACCCCAAAGCTGCAGCATAAAAAAAGAGCGCATCTTCTGCGCCCTCTCCCATCCTCCCTGTGCTCTTTTGCCTTTTTGCCCCGCCGCCTACCGGAAGGGATTTTCGATGCGCACCCCGTTGATCACCCGCCCGTGCTGCAGGTCTTCCGAGAGCAGCACCCTGCAGCCCGACTCGCCGGCCGAGCGCACGATCATCGCGTCCCAGAACGAGAGCCCATGGAGCCGGTGCAGATCAATTGCCGCCACCACATCATCAAGGCTCGGCACCGCGACATTCAACGCGAACAGCTCCACCTTTCGCCGCGCCGCTTGCGCATCCACGCCCAGCTTCCGCGTCGCCGCCACAAAGTACTCCTGCAACACCTGCAGCGATACCACCGCGTTTCCTTCGCGATCGAGCTCGCCGAACAGCTCCAGCGCGCGCTTCTGCTTGGCCGGCGCGCTCGCGTCATCCGTGTACACCAGGACGTTGCTGTCGAAAAACGTCCTAGCGCTCATGCATCTCGCCGCGATTGAACTTCCAGCCCCGCGAGTTCCCCTTGCCCGAAAGCCGCTTCAGCTCCTTGTACCGCCGCTCGGCGTCGTCATTTCCCGCCAACTGCTGCAGATAGTCGCGTACCGCCTGGTTCAGGCTCTTGCCCATGGCCTCAGCCCGCTTTCGCGCCTTCGCCACCACCCGCTCATCCACCGAAAGCGTCAGGTTCATGCACACATATTATGTGCGCACGGATTACGTGTCAACCGCCGCGCCTCGGCGTCCCCGAACCCCCGCCCTTCCGCCCTTCCGTCATCCCTGTAATCCTTTTCCTCTTCCGGACCCATGCCTCCCATCCTCCTGTGCTCTTTCCCCATCCCCGCGCGCCACCCGCGTCAGCCATAAAAAATCACCATTCCTCCCCGCGTCTCATCCAATTCCGCATGACCAGCCCTCGCATCGCCGCCGGCACTCGCATTGGACACGTGCACCTCAAAGTCGCCTCGCTCCCCCGCGCCCTCGATTTCTACTGCGGCGTCCTCGGATTCGAGCTCATGCAGCAAATGGGCAGCTCGGCCGCCTTCATCTCCGCCGGCGGATACCACCAACATATCGGGCTGAACACCTGGGAAAGCGCCCACGGCCATCCCCCCGCGCCCGGCACCACCGGCCTCTACCACCTCGCCATCCTTTACCCCACCCGCGCCGATCTCGCCGACTCCCTTCGCCGCCTCGTCGAAGCCGGAATCCCGCTCGAGGGCGCCGCCGACCACGGCGTCAGCGAAGCCCCTCTACCTCCGCGACCCCGACCACAACGGCGTCGAACTCTATCGCGACCGCCCGCAATCCGAGTGGCCGCTCAACCCTGACGGCTCGCTCGCCATGTACACTCGCCCGCTCGACCTCCGCAAACTCCTCGCCGAAGCCCACGAGGCCCACCTCGCAGGCGGCCAGCGCCCCGATCAACTCTCCACCGGCCCAAAGGACCTGTAGCTGGACCCTCAGTACGCTCGCAATTCCCCAACCCGCACATCCCGCCGATACCGTCTCCCCTCCCGGCCCCACCCCGGTCGCCCATCCCCCTTTGGTCGGTTTTCCC
>JAJPJZ010000221.1 GCA_021323935.1 Terriglobia bacterium
ACGTTTACGTCAAAGCTGATCACGAATGCCAGGTCATTTTTCTGCAGGGTTTGCCGCAGAAACTCGGCGCCCACTTCTTTCTCCATCCGCAGCACGCGCTCCTGGCTGGCGCTGGTGTCAATCAGCATTCCGAGCGTGAGCGGCTGATCGGCTGCCAGGCGGAAATACTTGATGGTCTGCGGCTTACCGTCTTCGAAGAGCTGGAAATCGTTCTTGCTGAGGTTCGGCACCAGCGCGCCGTGCTTGTCCTTGACGTTGAAGAAGATGTTGACAACGCCGACTTCGGAGCGAAAGACCGGAACATCCTGGGCGGCCGCGAGCAGGGCCGCGGCAAACAAACACAGCAGCGACCACGCAAAAATCGCGCGATTAGAGGGAAATAACTTCATAAAAAGCAGGGTTGATGCACCTTGAGGGCGGAATGAAGAACTTCCATTATGATAGCAGCGGCGCACCGGATGCCGCAGGGCGATGCTCCAAGCCCTCAGGTAACATCAAACTCATTAGAGTGAACACGGTGAAAGCAAAAAAGTTAGACCGGCTGCTGATCGCGCTCGCGCTGGCGGCGGTGCCGCTGGCGGCGCAGCAAACGCAAGGCTCTCAATCCAGGCCGCCTGACGCGCCTTCTTCCACCCAGAAGCTGCCGGAAGCGCCCAAGCCGCAGCCCAGTCTGCCCAAGCCCGCGCCCGCCGAATCGCAACAGGCGCCTGAAACGCCACAGCCCTCGTCGGGACAGGGGTCAAATCCGGCCGAGCCGCCGGCCACACTGCGTCCCTACCAGCCGCAGCCTGATGCCGGCCAGAACGCCTCCGACAATCTGTACCGCATCATCACGACGGTGAACGCCGTAGTGGTGCCGGTGGTGGTCAAAGACCGCCAGGGCAACCTGGTCCAGGACCTGGATAAGCGCGATTTCACCATCCTTGAAAACGGCGTGCGCCAGCCGATTTCGTTTTTCAGCAGCGAGCCATTTCCAATTTCGGCGGCCGTGGTGCTTGATGCCGATCTTTCAAGCAGCGCTTTCGCCAAGGTTAAAAAGACACTACCCGCACTGATTGGCGCGTTCGGCCAATTCGATGAAGTCGCGCTGTGGATCTACGGCAACACTTACAAGAAGGTCCACGACTTCACCGGGTTGCAGAACGGCACCGAGCTTGACGCCGCCATCCAGGAGCTGCAATCGATCGAGGGCGTGCCGCCGGAACCGGTGGTCGGAACCGGGCCGGTGGATGGGCCGCCTACCATCAACGGCCGCCCGGTTGATATTCGCAACCAGAACATCAACATCTACAACAATCCGCAGACGGTGCAGGCGCAGCAGGAGCAGCGCACACAAACCAAAGTGCTGAACGACGTGGTGCTGGCGGCGGCGCAGGAACTCAGCAAGCGCCACCCGCAATATCACCGCATTGTTTTTGTCATTTCAGATGGCCGCGAAAGCGGCAGCAAGAACAGCTACACCGATGTGGTGAAAGTGCTGAACTCGCAGCACATCACGGTATTCGGCGTTGACCTGACGGCTGCGCCAATCCTGGGGCGGCTGCAGCGGCTGCCGATTCCGAAAATCGGCGGGGCCAACGTGCTGGCCCGCTATGCCAGCGCCACCGGCGGCGACACT
The DNA here is from genome assembly GCA_021323935.1 of Terriglobia bacterium. Classification (GTDB taxonomy): domain Bacteria; phylum Acidobacteriota; class Terriglobia; order Terriglobales; family Acidobacteriaceae; genus JAFAIN01. The sequence continues at coordinate 1,619 of JAJPJZ010000221.1, forward strand.
TTCAACGACTTCTCAACCCGCTCGATTGAAGATGCCTACGGCACCTTGGCGCAGGAAGCGCGCAACCAGTACACGCTGGCCTATAACAGCAAAGCCGGCGCGCTCGCTTATCGCGACATTGATGTGCGCGTGGACCGCCCCGGCTGCAAGGCTCATCCTGGCGATCCGAACTGCGTCTGGGTGTTTGCGCGCGAAGGGTTTTACCCGTTACCTCCGGGCAAGCCGTGAGCTAGACGGCCCTCGCCCACGGATGACAAACGCGGTATGCTTGCCAGCTACGCAGCCGGAACCGGAGGCCCGCATGAACCTGGAATTCACCGGCAGGCAGTGCGAAGTAACTTCCGCCGTGCGCAAGCAGGTTGAGCACGGCCTGGCCAAGCTGGGCAAGATTCTCGGCCCGAACTTCACCACCAACGTCATCCTCACATCGGAGAAGTACCGGCAGATCGCGGAAATCACCGTGACGGTGCGAAACCACGCCATCGTCGCGGTGGTTGAAGATCCCGATGCGAGCGTCGCCATCAACGAGGCGCTGGACCGGATTGAGCGCCAGGCCCTGAAATACAAAGAGCGCTGGCGCAGCCGCAAGCGGCGCTCCAAGAAGCCTTACGAGATTGCCCAAGGCGCGGCGCAACCGGCTGCGCACAAGCCGGCGAACGGCCACAGCACCCACGACGAAATTGCTGCGGCGGCGGCCGCCGGGGTTGAAGAAGTTCCGGTGGTGGTGCACTCGTTCCCGGCAAATTTGCGGGTCGCCGAACCTCACATTGTCCCGGCGAATGACTGCGTTGCGCTGCGCCCTATGACGCTCGAAGAAGCAGTGAAAGAAGCCGAATTCCGCGACCGCGAAGTCTTCGTGTTCCGCGACAATCACGGCCGCGTTAAGGTGCTGCATCGCACCAAGGACGGCAAGCTGCAGTTGATCGAGGCGCCGTAGCCGGAAGCACGAGCGGTTTGCGCGGACGTTGTCACTGCGGCCCGTTACTGATGCCGCTCGGCGAAGCGGCTGTCGATCGGTTTGCGCCCGGCAAAGCCTTCTTCCACGCCATGCCAGTGGCCGATGTCAGGCTCACCCAGCTTCCAGCAGAGCAGCACCAGCTTGCCATCGAGCAGGCAGGGAAAATCGAGCAGGCCGGTGTCGAGGTCTTTGACCTGAACGCCGGCGGCCGAAATTTCGCCAATGGAGTCTTTAATAGCGCGGACGGTCTTTTCGCGTTCGGCGCGGCGGAATGCCCATTTCTTCAGATCGAGCGCAAAGCCGCCCGAGTGGCTGATGCGGGCGGCGAGGGAATGGAACTCGCGGTCGATGCTCTCGACCTTCGCTTTCGATTCAATCGCGCTGCGCAGCAGGCCTTCGAGCACCGGCAACAGGGCTCGGGCTTCGGCGAGAGTGAAAGTGCGGTCGGCCACGGACGTCACTTTCTATTTTAGAACCGCACCACAACTCCTGCGCCGGCAAACACATTTTGTTGCCGGCCGAGGCGGCCAAAAGCGGCTCCCGCCCAGTAATCACGGAGTTCGGCGCGCACGCCGACGAATGGAAAAATCTTGAGGTCGGCGCCGCCCCCAAACTGCACCACCGGCGTGTTCGAAGTGCTGTGGGCTGAAAACTGGTCAGTTTGGTCGAAATGCGCCACGCCCGCGCCCGCCGTGACAAAGGGCGAGAGCGGCAACGACGCCCCGACCTTCAGCTTGACGCCGGGCGCCACAAACAGCGATGAGAATTTTGGGCGAGCCGCAGGCGTGGTACATACGCCCGGGCACAGCAGAGACGTGACGCTAAACGACGCGCCGGTTTGAAACTCGCGCGCCACCGGCAGTTCGACATACAAACCCGCGAGCGGCACGTGGAAAATGCGCAGTGCCACGCTGCCCTCGATGGCGCCGGCCGCATCAATGCTGCCCAGGCTCGATGCGCTGCTGAATACGCCGCCGCCCAGGGCAGCCAGTTCAACTCTTTGCCCGCGGGCGAAGGTTGCGCTCAGCATGAGAACTATGAAGCACGCAACCGCTCTGATCTTCATATTCGCCTCACCGTCCGGCGGCTACATGCCGTCGTAATTCGGGCCACCACCGCCTTCGGGCGGCACCCAGGTGATGATTTCGTAAGGATCCATGATGTCGCAGGTCTTGCAATGCACGCAGTTCGAGGGATTCAGGTGGATCTGCTTCATGCCCGGAGCGTCAGCCGATTCCTCCATTTCATAAACATTGGCCGGGCAAAAGAACTGGCAGGGGTTGCCGAATTCCTGCGTGCAGCGCGTGCTGCAAATGTTGGTGTCGTGAATGATAAGGTGCGCGGGCTGGTCTTCTTCGTGCTTGGTGCCGGAGTGATACAGGTCGGTGAGCTTATCGAATGTGAGTTTGCCGTCACCTTTGGCCCAGCCGTCGTTGCGAGGATCGGCATCGCCATCGAGCGTGGCCAGCTTCTTCAGCCGGCGATGGCCGGCGTGGGAGGCATATTTTTCATGCAAGCCCCGCCCGCCGGTAAACTGCTGAATCCCGGCGTGAAAAAGGCCGTGAAAAAAGCCGTTTTCAAAGCCTTGATGGAAGTTGCGGACCGGCCAGAGTTCCTCCCTGATCCAGCTATTTTCAACCGCGTGTGCGTATGCGCCGAGCCGTGCGGCTGAAAAATCGCCGGCGCGCAAGGCTTCAAAGGCGGCTTCAGCGGCCAGCATGCCGCTCTTGATCGCCAGATGAATTCCCTTCAGCCGCTGCGAATTTAAAAATCCTGCGGAATCGCCCAGGATCATCCAGCCTTCGCCGCTGACCGGCGGGACCGACCACCAGCCGCCATAAGGCAGCGACTTCGCCCCGTAGCGGATCATCTTGCCGTCTTCGAGCAACTTGCGCATGAACGGATGCTGCTTGAAGTTCTGCAGCACGTGCTGCGGGTCGACTCGCGGGTCGGGATAATCGAGGCCGGTGACAAAGCCGAGCGAGATGATGTTGTCGCGCGAGCCGTAAATCCAGGCGCCGCCGTATTCTTTCGTGGTCAGCGGCCAGCCCATCGTGTAGATGACTTCGCCGGGCGCAACCCGGCCCGCAGGCAGCTCCCAAAGTTCCTTGACGCCGACGCCATAAGTCTGCGGGTTGCGGTCGCCATCGAGCCCAAAGCGCGCAATGAGCTGCTCGGTGAGCGAGCCGCGAGTGCCTTCGGCGAGGATCGTGACCTTGGCGCGAAGGTCGTAGCCAGGTTCGAAGTTCGCCTTCTGCTGGCCGTTCTTGTCTACGCCTTTATCGTCGGTTCGCACGCCGGCGACGCGATCACCGTCAAACAACAGCTCGCAACCGGCAAAGCCGGTGAACACCGTAATGCCCGCCTCCTCCACTTTGCCGCCGAGCCACTTCACGAAGCGATTCAGCGAAATAACGTAATTGCCGTGGTCGCGCAGCGGCGGCGGCGTGATGGGCAGCTTGAACTTTGATTTTTCCGTGAGGAAATAAACGGCTTCTTTGCTGACTTCAGCGTCGAGAGGAGCTTCCTTTTCAAAGCCGGGCAGCAGCTCGCGCATGGAGCGAGGATCGAGCAGCGCGCCTGAGAGGCAGTGCTGGCCGATCTCGCGCGCCTTCTCCAGAACGTAGATGTTTTCCTTGGTGAGCTGCGCATCCGGGTGCTGCTGGTTGTGCTGATCGATGAGCTGCGAGAGGCGCAGCGCGCACGCCATGCCGGCCGGGCCGCCGCCCACGATGACGACGTCAGCCTCCATCTGCGGGCGCTCAATGCCGGGAATCGGTTTGCGGAAAACGATCATTGAGGAAGAAATTTGCGGCGCATGAGACTATCGGTGAGCGGGCCAGTATTCGAACAGCTGATCAATTTCTGAAATCCAAGTTGTTTCGTCGTCTTTCTTGTAACGCCCAAGTTCCCGCTCCAATTTAAAAAAGCCGGCTCCGGGCCGATTGTTCTCCTTCGTGACAACTATGGCGGAGAGGGCTCCGCGCCCGCACTCAACCTCCTTGCCCGAAACGATGCCGAGTAAATCCCACAGCCTTTTATCATGAGGACCGGCATACGCGCCTAAATCCTTCACGCGAATGTAAGCATCGTCGTAGTAGATGATTTGTCTTCTTCTCGCACATTCCTGAAGGTGTTGCGATCTGATTAATTTCCGATTGAGTATAGGTATAGATGCCGTTTGCTCCTGTGATCATAAGCACCTCAGCAGTTGCGCCATGTGTGAACCGGCATTGCCAACGGAGATCACCCCTTGTTCGGCACAGGAATCTGCAGCTGTTCGCAAATTCGTCTCGCAGTCCCGTGCTTCACCTCAGTGTGCCGCGGAACGCTGGACCGCCTGTTAGTCTCCTGGTTAATGAAGATGGAGTGGCCACCGCCCTCCCGCAACAAACGGCAGCCATTTGACTGGAGATGACGTACAAGGTCGGTACGCTTCAAGCCGCCGGCACCGTGATTTTTTCACGCACGATTCGGACGCCGCCATGGTCGCGATGGACGACGTCATCTCGGTAGCTCTCCAGCAGGAGCGAAATGGCGTCCTTGAGGTTATCGCGCGCCTCGTCTATCGTCTCGCCCTGTGTTATCGCGCCGGGCAATTCTTCGCAATAAGCGAGATAGCCTCCCCCATCCTCTTGCGACAACTGCTCAAACACCGCGGTATATTGCAGGTCCATAATGAGATTATCTAACAAACGTCAACTGGCTATGCGCCGGCTTTGGCCTTCTTCACTTCTTCAATGAGCGGCGGAACAATATCAAACAGATTTCCCACCACGGCGACATCCGCAACCTCGAAAATCGGCGCTTCGGAATCCTTGTTGATCGCGATCACGCTGCGCGATCCTTTCATGCCGACAACATGCTGAATGGCGCCGCTGATGCCGAGCGCCAGGTAAAGCTTGGGCGCAACCGTCTGGCCGGAGCTGCCGATCTGGCGGTCCATGGGCAGCCAGCCGGAATCGCAAATCGGCCGCGAGGCGGCAATTTCGCCCCCGAGGGCGTCGGCCAACTGCCGGGCAAGGTCAATGTTCTTCTGCTCCTTGATTCCGCGTCCCACCGCCACGATGATTTCAGCCTGGGTCAGGTCAACGGCCTGCTTGGCTTCCTTGAATGGCTGCTCGGGCTGGTTGCGAATCACATTGGCCGGAATTTCAACCGCGACGCTTTCAATGGGAGCGGCCGAGGCCGCGGCACGCGCCTGGTCGCCTCGGAATGCGCCGTTTTGAAAGGTTACGAACCAGGGCGCCTCGCAGGCGAATGAAACATCGGCGGCGAATTTCCCCTGGAACATTGAGCGGCTGAACAGCAGCTTGTCGCCTTCTTTCCTGAAGCCGATGCTGTCGCTGACCAGCGTGCGGCCCAGCGAAGTTGCCAGCTTGGGCGCGAAGTCGCGCACCTGGTAGGTGTGGGGCATCAGGACCAGTTGCGGCTTGCGTTCGGTGATGAATTGCTTGAGCGCGAATGCGGCACCGTCGGGCGTGTAGCGCGCGAGCGCGGGCGATTCAATGGCGTAAACCTTCTGAACGTCTTTGGCCGCGACATCTTTCGCCGGCTCCCCCATACCGCTGCCGAACAGCGCTGCCTCCACCGGCCAGCCGGTTGCGGCAGAAATATCCTGCGCCGCCTTGATCGTTTCAATCGAAACGCGGTTCAGCTTGCCTTCACGCTGCTCAACGACGACCAGAATGTTTGCCAAAGTGCGTCCTCAGTGAGAAAGAAGATGGCCCGATTCACCGCTGGGGGGTGTGCCTTTCAGCCTGCGGCGCCGGCCCAGACCGATCATTACCAGCGTTGCGCCGACCACGAATCCGATGATGGCGCACA
>JAJPJZ010000277.1 GCA_021323935.1 Terriglobia bacterium
CCCAGGCCGCTACGAGTTTTACAAGAAGGCGTATGCGCTGCACGACAAGGCCGAGCCCGGCTCGCCCGCTGCCGGCGACGACATGCTGCCCGACAAGATTGGATTGCAGCCCTACGAAGCGCTGGAAGTTTTTGATCGCCTGAAGGTCGCGTTTCGTGAATATCGGCGGCTGCGCGCCGCCAGCCAGCCCAGCATGCAGGCGCAGCAGGACGCAATCTTCTATGCCGGATGGCTGGGTCATTATGTGGCCGATGCCGCCAATCCTTTGCACACGACCATTCATTACAACGGCTGGGTGGGCGACAATCCAAACAACTACACCACTGCGCGTGACACGCACGGCAACTTTGAAGGCCGCTTTGTCGCTGAAAACCTGGCAAGGTTGAAGTTTGACGATCTGCTGCATGCGCCCGTGCACCTTGCCAATCCGTTCGCGGATTACCTTGCCTACCTGCGCGAATCGAACACTCAGGTGCGTCCGTTCTACGAGCTGGAGAAGACCGGCGCATTCCGCGGCGCCGGAACTGCCGAAGGGGTGCAGTTCACGCGTGCTCGCCTGGCAGCGGGCGCGCAGATGCTGCTCAACATGTGGTACACGGCCTGGCTCGACAGCGCCGACATACCAGCCGACGAGCGCGGCAGAGCTCCGCACAAACCGGCAGCGGCGCACTAACTTCTCCAACCGCAAGCTTGGCGGACGGCATCGAAGCCTGCAGGAGAAAAACATGAAGGGCTCTCTTGCTGCGCTCGCAACTGGTGTGGCCGCTGCGTTAGGCATCGCTGCGGCTTGGGAACTGAAGCACTCATCGGCCATCGATACTGGCAAAATTAAACAAGCCGCCGGCAGCATCAAAGCGGCGGCTGAGGCGGTTTCCTCCATCGACATCAACACTGCGGGCCGTGAGCAGTTCATGGCGCTGCCGGGCATGAGCGATGAGCTGGTTGACCGCATCCTCGATAACCGCCCCTATCGCAACCGGCTCGATTTGTTGTCGCGCCTGGTAGTACCGGAAAGCGTTTATGAATCGATCAAGGACCTGCTGCACGTCGATGGCAGCGACGAAGCTGTAAAGATCGCGGCGTAGTCGACTGCGCCTTGAAATGGCAGGGAAAGAAAAAGAGGGCGGCTTCGGCCGCCCTTCTTGTTTCATCGCGACGGCGTTATCGCGGCGGAATGGTGCTGCCGCCAGTCGTAGTGCCGGCCGGTGGAGTCGTTCCGGTGGTTGAAGAGCCTCCTGCCGGAACGGTGTTAACCGGGCAGGGTCCAGTGGCTGACGTGCTGGTTGACGTCGCGCCCGCCGTTCCGGTAGCTGCACCCGCGTGGCTGCCGGTCGTGCCGGCCTGGCTGCCGGTAGCGGCGGTGCCGCTGTTCGGGCTGGCAGCGGTCCCTGTGCCGGTGCCTTCAGTGGTGGCGGGAACGCACGTTACCGGCGACATGCCTGCCGGGTTCGCGCTGCCCTGGGTGCCGCTGGCGCCGGGTGCCGGCGTCACGCCGCCGGGCGTTTGCGTCATCGGCTGGTTAGCGGGCTGGTTCGCGCCGGGAGTTGCCGTTCCGGTGGTGCCCACGTTTCCGCTGGGAGCTGCGCCGGGAGTGGCGGTGGTCGTCGTGCCCGCGGTGCCCGATTGCGGCAACGTGCTGCCGGTGGTCGCCTGCGGGGTAGCGGTTCCGGTCGTGCCCATGGTTCCGGTCGTTCCGGTGGTGCCGCTCTGGCTGCTCATCGTGCCGGTAGTAGCGGTGCCGGCTTGTGGAGTAGCGGTTGACGTTGTACCGGCGGTGGTTCCGGTAGTTCCGGCGGTTCCGGCCGAAGCCCCGGCCGCTCCTGACCCGGCTCCGGCGCCGCCTGCGCCTGCCTGGGCAAGCGCGACGCCCGCGCTCAGCAGTAATGTGCCCGCGATCATAACCAGTTTACGCATGATGGAAGATCCTCCTGGCGAGCCTGGGCCCGCAGTGAAAGTGCAAATCTTGGTAGTGTTGGTTAGAAAGATGGCTGCCGGCGCGCTTTAGATGGCCGGCGGGCCCGATCCGCCTCCCGAGTTCCTGCAGAGCCGAGGTCCGCAAAAAAGTACTTGACCCTGACCCAACGTCAGGGTTCAGGATGGCAATGTGAACCGGCAAGAGGCAAACGATTGGCGCGAGGAGATGCCTGGCCTGCCGCCTTCAATGCAGGCGGGCAAGTTCGCGGCGCGCGCCGGCATCAGCGTGCGTACCCTGCATCACTACGACCGGCTGGGGCTGTTGCGGCCTCGGCGCACCGCGGCGGGATACCGGCTCTACAGCGAGCGCGATTTTGTTCGCCTGCAGCAGATCGTGACGCTCAAGTTCATCGGCCTGCCGCTGACCGAGATACGCGAGTTCCTGGGCAGCGAGTCGAAGCGCAGGCAAGGCGCCTCTGCCGCCGAAGCCTTCCGGGTTCAGCGGCGGCTGCTCGAACTCAAGCGCGACCAAATCAATTCGGCCATCGCCGCACTGGCCCGCGCCGAGTGCATGCTGGCCGGCGGCGATAGTCAGGCTGGGCCTAGGCTGTTTTGCGAAATTCTGGAGGTGATTGCCATGCATAACAACACTGAGTGGGAGAAAGTCCACGCCCGCTACTTTACCGAGGAGCAGCGCGCCGACATGGCGCGAAGGGCGGACCCTGATCTCGCGGCCGAAGGCACGCGCAAATGGACAGAGTTGATCGCCGAAGTAGAAGACGCTGTAAAACGCGGCGAAGACCCGGCCGGCAGGCACGCGCAGCAGCTTGCGCGCCGCTGGAACGAACTATGCGAGCAGTTTGTGAGCTGGGCGGCCGGGCCCGGCAGCAAGATCAGCAAAGACGAAGTGAAGGGCAGCCTGGATCGCATGTATAGCGACCGCAAGAACTGGCCCGCGGGAATGAAAGCGCCATTCAGCGACGCGGCGATGCAGTTCATACGCGAGGCCGGGCAGAGGAGATCGCGATGAGCAACGACGAAGGCAAGAGCGTGCGCACCGTGGATGAACGCGGCGAGCCGGTAAAGCTCGGCGAATACAACGGCATGGAGATTTATCCCATGCCGATGTTTGCCACCATCGCAACGCCCGATGTGCGCAGCCTGGCACAGTGGTATGTGCAGGTGCTGGGCTTCAAAGCCGTGTTTGAAGCTCCGGCGATTGGCGGCCAACCGGTGGTGGTGCACCTGCGGCGCAAAAAGTATCAGGACATTCTGATTGTGCCGGGGCGGCCGGGCGGCGCAGGAGCATCGGCGAGCGCAGGCGGAATGACGTTGAGCTTTAACGCCGACGATGTTGACGCCTTGGCGGCGCATGCGCGCTCAGCCGCCGAAAAAGAGGGCGGCCGGATTGAAGACCCCAGCAACACCCGGTGGAATACACGCGACTTGCGGGTCACGGATCCAGCCGGCAATCGGCTGGTCTTCACCGCCCACAATGAGAACGCGGATCCCGAGCAGGTCGAGCGCATGCGCAAAATGCTCGAAGCCGGCAGGAAAAGCTAATCTCAACGCAAAAAAACCGGGCTCGGTGGTCAGCGCTCGGGCGCTTAAATTTCGCGTGGAGGGATGGCTAGCGGTTTTGCCGGATGCGGCCCGGCAGCTCTGCGCGTGCGACGGCCTGCTGCTCGCCGGTGGCCAGGTTCTTGACGGCAATCTGGCCGCTCTGGATTTCATTTTCGCCCAGGATGACGGCAAAGCGCGCGCCCAGTTTGCTTGCCGTTTCCAGCGACTTCTTCAGCCTGAAGCTTTCGTCACCCAGTTCCACGGTGATGCCGGAGTGGCGGAGTTCGCGGCCGAGCCGCGCTGCTTCGGCATTCATTCCCGCGCCCATCGCCGCAATGTAGACATCAGGAGCGGCAGTCTCCGCCGGCCGCACTTCAGCCAGAGCCATGACGAGCCGGTCTTCACCGATAGCGAATCCAATGCCGGGCGCGCGCGGCCCGCCCAAAGCCTCAGAAAGGCCGTCGTAGCGGCCGCCGCCGAGGATGGCGTTCTGCGCGCCCAGGGCGCCGTGGGTGAACTCAAACACAGTGCGGACGTAGTAATCGAGGCCGCGCACCAGGCGCGAATTGATGGTGTAGGGAACCGCCAGGGCTTTCAGGATCCGCTGAACTTCATAGAAATGCTCGCGGCAGGGTTCATCGAGGTAATCGGAAATGCGCGGCAGCTTTTCAATGATGGGCTGGTCGGCCGGCACTTTGCAATCGAGCACGCGCAGCGGATTGGTGACGGCGCGGCGCTGGCAATCGCCGCACATCTGGTTGACCACAGGCGCGAGCGCGTCGCGCAACGCCTGGTTATAGCGCACGCGATCTTCAGGGCAGCCGACCGAGTTGAGCTCGAGCGTCCAGTTCTGGATGCCGAGACGCTCGAGCAGCGTCGCCAGCATTTCCAGCACTTCCGCATCGCGCGCCGGCGATTCCGAGCCTGACGCGGGCGGCCCGATGATTTCAGCGCCGATTTGGTAGAACTGGCGGTAGCGGCCTTTCTGCGGGCGCTCGCGGCGAAATTGCGGGCCAATATAGTAGAGCTTCTGCACGCCCGCGCGCTCCCACAGCTTGTGCTCAATGTAAGCGCGAACCACGCCGGCGGTGTTCTCAGGGCGCAGCGCCAGCCACTGACCTTTTTCGCTCTCAGCCCGCGAGCGGTCTTCCCACGCGAACATCTCCTTGGAAACGATGTCGGTTTCTTCGCCGACGGAGCGCTGGAACAGCGCCAGGTCTTCGAGCACGGGCGTGCGGATTTCATGGAAGTTGAAGGCGCCGAAGCAATCGCGCGCGGCGGCTTCCACCAGGTTCCAGGTTTCGGTGTCGGGCGGCAGCAGGTCGCGCGTGCCGCGCACAGCTTTGATGAGAGCAGGCATCAGCAGTCAGACAATCGAACGGCTACCGCTAATTTACATGACGCGCGCCAGGGACACGTCCGCGCGGGCATGGAGCGCAAAGGTTCAGGATGGAGCTAGGCAGTTGCGGCGGATGCGCGGCGCTGCTGGAAGCACTCGCGGCAGAACACCGGGCGCCCTTGCGTGGGCTTGAACGGGACCGTGGTTTCCTTGCCGCAAGCCGAGCAACTGGTGCGGGTTTCCACCTTGTTGTAAGTGGGCGCCGCGCCGCTCGGAGCCACGCCCAGCGTGCTCTGGCGCTTCGACTTGCAGGCCTTGCAGCGTTTGGGTTCGTTCTTGAATTGCTTATCGTGGAAAAAGAGTTGTTCGCCGGCCGTAAAGATGAAGTCAGACCCGCAGTCAATGCACTTTAAGACTTTATCCTGAAATTCCATGAGAGACGTGCCTCCAAGCTCGTCCTGCTACGTCTCTGCCGAACCGGCAAGCAATCGGTGCATTGCTGACCGCTCCGGCCTGCTCCCTCGGGATGCGGGGCCGTAAGAAACCCGGAACCCACGCCGGCCGGCACATGGACCGCGACAAAAACCGTGCGATCTGAAGTGCCGCCAGCACCTCCCGGAGAACGAATGCATACGCTTCCGGAGGCCCCCGCGACGCGCGCAGGTACTGAACCGCTTTCCAGGTTCGGCCC
>JAJPJZ010000209.1 GCA_021323935.1 Terriglobia bacterium
GACTTGATGATCGGATTGAAGCCGATATTGCGTGGGTCGCAGGAAACCCCGCCGCATGCGGTCGTGATGCTGCCCGGCACAAAGCTGTACTGCACGATGTTGCCGGCACCGTCGCGGAACTTCAGGATGCCCGATCGCATCGAGGCAGTCGGGACCACGGTATTGAAAATGCTGTCGTCCTTAAAGCGACGCCCTTCGTAGTTTCCGAAGAACCAGATCCGGTTGCGCTTGATCGGCCCGCCGGCAGTAAAGCCGAAGCGGTTGTCGACGCTGTGCGGCTTGGCGATGTGCAGGAAATCATTCGTCCATCCGTTGGCATTCAGCGCGTCGTCGTTGTGGTATTCGTATGCGCTGCCGTGGAAGGCATTCTGCCCGCGCTTGGTAATCAGCGCCACCTGCCCGCCTGAAGAGCGGCCGAACGTCGCGTTCGGGTTGGTGGTGGAAACCTGGAATTCCTCCGTGCTCTCAATCGGGATCGGAATCACGGGCGAAGGCGAAGGCTCGCCCGGGGGTGCGGCGTAGCTGTTGGCGCCTTCAAGATCGCTGGTGACGTCGCCGCCATCAAAGCTGAACGTGACTTGCTCGTCGCGCGCGCCGGCAATCTGGCCGCTGGGCGAGACTGCCGGTTGATAGAACATCAGCGCGCTGGCGCTGCGGGTAAAGACCGGCAGGCTCTCGAGCGCCTGGCCGCCCAGCACGGCGCCTACGGAGGCGCTGGTGGTTTGCAGCTCGGCGGTAGGCACTTCCGTCACCGTCACGGTGTCGGCCGTATTGCCGACGCTGAGCGCCATATTGACGGTATACGACTTCAGCACTTCAACATGGAGCTGGTTGACCACCGACCTCTGAAAGCCGTTCGCCACGAACGTCACCGAGTAATCGTCGGGATTCACCGCGGGGAAGACGTAATGGCCAACGGAATCAGACACGGTCGTGGTCTTCACGTTGGTTCCCTTCTGCTCGAGCGTAACGGTCGCGCCCACCACCACCGCGCCGGAAGGATCGGTGACGATGCCGGAGACCAGGCCGGTCGTGGCGGTTTGTGCCTGCAACGTTAGTGCGCCGGCAGCGCTGATCACCAGCGCGGCCAGGAAAGCGCCAATGCGGCGCGTTGCGAAAATCTTCCTCACCATGAAGACACCTCCCGCCGGACGAAGCCCTCTCATGCGGCGTGCGAACTATAGTGACGCAATTGATTTGCTGTCAAGCGAGAAAGATTGTATCTTTCTGCGATTCAACCGATATGCGGCTTGGATACCGGTGATATGGTGAGTGCGGCTGCCCGTAATCGGACACTCTGACCGAATCCGCACACACCAGGGAGGCATTTATTTCCGTCTCTGCAGAAATTTCCGCCATCGCCCCTCTTCCGGTGAATGACATTCGCGCTTCGTTTCCGGCTTTGCAAAAGAGCAAGGGCTTCGTCTTCTTCGATAACGCCGCCGGCGCCCAGGCGCCGCAGCTGGTGCTTGACGCAGTGATGACTCACCTGCTGGAGCGCAACGTACAGCGCGGCGGCCGCTACCCGCAAAGCGAGCAGGTGGACGCCACGATCGATCGCGCGCGGCAGAGCGTGGCCACGCTGCTGAACGCACGCCATCCCTCGGAGGTGGCATTCGGAATGAACGCCACTTCATTCATCCGGCTGGTCAGCCTGGCCATGGCGCAGGACTTGGGCGAGCGGCGCGAGATCATCGTCACCGACATGGACCATGAGGCTAACGTGGCCACCTGGCTGGCGCTTGAGCCCATGGGCGTGAAGTGCCTGTGGTGGCGCATGCGCGAAGACGGCCGGTTGCACGTGGACGATCTGGTTCCGCTGCTCTCGCGGCGAACCCGCCTGGTGGCCTGCACGGTCACGTCAAATGCCATCGGCACAATTGTTGACGTCGAGTCTGCCGGCCGCGCCGCTCACTCCGCCGGCGCCGAAATCTTCCTGGACTGCGTCCACTACGGCCCGCACGGCGTGATTGACGTTCAGCGCTGGGACTGCGATTACCTGGTCTGCTCCGGCTACAAGATTTTTTCGCCCCATATGGGCTTTCTGTGGGGACGGCGCGAGGCGCTCGAGCGGTTGCACACCTTCCGTGAAGATTTCATTCCCGATGAACCGCCGGCCAAGATTGAAGTCGGCACCTACATCTACGAGAACGTAGCCGGCATGGATGCGGCGGTGTCGTACCTGGAATCGGTGGGCGCTCGCATTTGCCATCCCGAAAGCACTCGCCGCGAGCGCCTGATCGCTGCCATGTGCACCATTCGCGAGTATGAGCGCGGCCTCTCGGGCGAATTGCTGCGTACGCTTTCGGCAGCGAACGCGGAAATTTACGGCATCCGCGATCGCGTATCGAAAGACCGCGTTCCCACCGTGTTGTTCAATCTCCCGGGTGAAAGCCCGGAAGCAGTGGTGCGGCGGCTGGCTTCACGCGGTATCGGCGCACGCGACGGACACATGTATGCGCCGCGGCTGATGCGTCGGTTGGGTATCAGCGACCAGGAAGGCGGAGTGCGGGTTTCGCTGGTGCACTACAACACCACAGCGGAAATCGCCCTGCTCGGCGACGCGCTGCAGCGGCCGGCCCAATAACTGACATACAAGCGGTATGCCAGGAAAATACGTGGCTGTTTTTGCCGGCGCGGTATGGTATCGTCCCTGCGCCCGAATAGCGAACGGCGCCAGGCACGCGAGTTAGACGCGGGAACAAGGGTTCGGTGAGCGAAACCCACATCAAGACGCTGCACTCATCTGAGGCCGGCCAGGAAGCTGGCCTGGCGCGCGAACTCAGCACGCGCCAGATGGCGATGATCGCCATCGGCGGCGCCATCGGCACCGGGCTGTTCCTGGGCAGCTCGCTGGCCGTGCATATTGCCGGCCCGGCGGTGCTGCTTTCATACCTGCTGGGCGCCGGCATTGCCCTGCTGCTGATGGGCGCACTCTCTGAAATGGCGGTCGCTCATCCCACCGCCGGCTCGTTTGGGGTTTATGCCGAGCGATACCTGAATCCCTGGGCCGGATTTGTGGTGCGTTACACCTATTGGGCGTGCCAGTGCATTGCCATCGGCGGCGAAGCCACCGCGGTGGCAATTTATTGCCGGTGGTGGATGCCGGCGGTGCCGCCGTGGCTTTGGATCGTGCTGTTCTCGGCGCTGCTGGTCGGCGTGAATGCAACCGCGGTCGGCAATTTTGGGCGCTTTGAATACTGGTTCGCCATGATCAAAGTGGTGGCCATTTCGGCATTCATTATTTTCGGAGTGGCGGTGCTGGTCGGCATTGTTCGTGGCGCGCCCGGCGCCGGCCTGGCCAACCTGCGTTCCGGCGGCGGCTTTTTCGCCAACGGCGGCCGCGCCGTCTGGATGGCGATGTGCTTCGTCATCTTCAGCTATATCGGCACCGAGGTGGTTGCCGTCACGGCCGGCGAAGCCGCTAATCCTGATGAAGCTGTGCCGCGCGCCATGCGCTCGATGCTGTTCAGGCTGATCATCTTCTACATCGGCGCCATGATCGTGCTGGTCAGCATTGTGCCGTGGCAAAGCATTCAGCCCGGTACCGACGTGAGCGCGAGCCCGTTCGTCACGGTGTTCCGGCTCATGCACGTTCCTGCCGCAACCCACATCATGAATTTCGTGGTGCTGACGGCGGCACTCTCAAGCATGAACTGCGACCTGTACCTTTCGACGCGCATGATGTTTTCACTCTCGCGCAGCGGTTATGCGCCGGAATCGTTCGGCCGCGTGACCAGGCGCGGCGTGCCGCTGCCGGCGCTGATGATTTCAACTACAGGATTAGTGATTGCGACCGTGGTCGCGGTTTTGTATCCCGCCAGCGCCTATGTTTACCTGTTCGGCATTGCGCTGTTCGGCGGATTGTTTGTGTGGGTCATGATTTTCGTGACTCATCTGTTCTTTCGCCGCGCCTGGGAGCGCCA
>JAJPJZ010000002.1 GCA_021323935.1 Terriglobia bacterium
ATCTTCTTCACGTCGGCCACACCACTCTTCTGGAACACGCAAAACGGGAGGGAACGCGGCTCGTCGTCGGCCTGAACACCGATAGTTCAGTGCGGCGTTTAAAAGGCCCGTCACGCCCGCTGGTCGGCGAGGCTGATCGCGGCCGCGTCGTGGCTTCTGTAGCAAGCGTTGATGCGGTGGTTTTCTTCGATGAAGACACGCCTTTGCAGCTCATTGAAGCGCTCAGGCCTGACGTGCTGGTCAAAGGGGCCGATTACAAGATCAATGAAGTTGTCGGCGCAGAACAGGTTCAACGGTGGGGTGGCCGCGTGGCCCTGGTCGAGATTGTTCCCGGGCACAGCACTTCACTGCTGCTAAAAAAGGCGACTGGGGTATAGCCATGGTGATTGTGACCGGCGGCGCCGGTTTTATTGGAAGCAATCTGGTTCGCAAGTTGAATGAACGCGGCATCGACCGCATCCTGGTGGTCGATCACCTTGACGACACTTCGAAGTTCAGGAACCTGGCCGGGTGCAGGTTCGCCGACTACATGGACCAGGGCGAACTGCTTGCGCGAATTGAATCAGGCAAGCTCGATGCCGCTATCGACGGCATCTTTCACCAGGGCGCGTGCGCCGACACCATGGAACTCAACGGCGCCTTCATGATGGTGAACAACTTCTCCTATTCAAAGGCCCTATTGGCATTTGCCCTGGCGCGAAAGACTCCGTTCGTTTACGCATCCAGCGCTGCAGTGTACGGAGGGAGCACGACATTCACCGAGGACCTGGCCAGTGAGTCTCCCCTGAACGTGTACGCCTTCTCAAAGTGGGCGTTCGATCAGCATGTCCGCAGCTTCCTGGCGGATGCTGAGTCCACCGTCGCAGGACTTCGTTATTTCAATGTGTATGGCCCCAATGAATCGCACAAGGGACGCATGGCCTCGGTCGTCCACCAGTTCGCGCGGCAGATTGCCGAGTGTGGAACGGTCCGGCTTTTCGGCGAAACCGACGGACACGCAGCCGGCGAGCAGCGGCGCGACTTTATCTTTGTCCAGGACGTAATTGACGTGAACTTGTTCTTCGCCGCTGGTCCGGTGCGCAAAGGTATTTTCAACGTGGGCACCGGCGAAAGTCGCACCTTCAACGCGGTGGCGCGAGCCGTAATCAGTGCGGTGGGCGCGGGCAGCATTTCTTACATTCCGTTTCCCAAGGAACTATCCGGCCGCTACCAGAGCTATACCCAGGCAGACTTGCGCCGTCTGCGCGCTGCCGGCTACCAGCAGCCCTTCACGCCGCTCGAACAGGGAGTGGCCCTGACTTTGCGCGACTCCGCCGTCGCGGTAAGAGCTGCACACCACTAAAGTTTATGCCTCTACACAGGCCGTACCTGCAATGAGCGATATGACCGCCCCGTCCGCGGCAGTAACATCGCCACTTCACGACCTCGCTTTGAAGGCGGCACCTGCAATCGAGACTTTTAACGTCCTCGGAACCCAGATTGCCGCTGTGCAGATCGGTGATGTGGTTGCGGCGATGGATCGCTGGATCGAGGCGCGGTCTTCCGGCCACTATTTGGCAGTTACGGGCATGCATGGGGTCACGGAGGCGCTGTCCGACCGAGAGTTCGCGGCCGCCCTGGACGACGCTGACATGGTTGTTCCCGACGGGATGCCGCTGGTATGGCTCGGCCGGCGCACCAGCCGTCGCCTCGAGCGCCGCGTTTATGGGCCGGAGCTGATGCTGGCCATGTGTGAGCACTCGGTGGCTGCCGGATATCGTCACTTCCTGTATGGCGGCAAACCCGGCGTGGCCGAAGTGCTGGCGGAAAAACTGGCAGAGCGTTTCCCCGGCATCCAGATTGTCGGGACTTACGTTCCGCCGTTTCGCGACCTCACAGGCGAGGAGATCGGTGAGCTGAAAGGCGCTTTGGAACGCGCCAAGCCGGACGTGTTGTGGGTGGGCCTGAGCACGCCAAAACAGGAAAAATGGATGCACCGTTTCAGCCGTACCTTAAATGTGCCGGTCATGGTCGGAGTTGGAGCGGCGTTCGATTTCCACAGCGGTTTGAAACGCCAGGCGCCGCGCTGGATGCAGGAGAGTGGGCTGGAGTGGTTTTTCCGGCTGGTCAGCGAGCCCCGCAGGTTGTGGCGAAGGTACTTGATTCGGGGGCCACGCTTTGTTTTTTGTGTGATGGTGGAGCTTGCCGGCTTGAAGAATTTTCAACGGCAGCGATAAGGCGTGTTGTTTGTTCCAGCCCTTGGGGCGGCAACTGGCGTGCGCGCGATTGCGATAAGCTACTATGCTCTATCGGGCTGAAGATGGTAGCGTGACTGTTTTGTTCTGCTGTGACTCCAGAGGGGCGGTTCAGGAGTGGAGATGAGTTCTTCCAACGGTCAACACGGGAATGGAACACGAAAGCGCGAGTGGGCAAGTTCGCCCGGCCGTCCCGAGTTGCGCGTAACTGCCGCAACAGCCGCTGAGCGCACCAATGCTGCGCCGGGCAATGGCCACGTTCCACGCAAT
>JAJPJZ010000384.1 GCA_021323935.1 Terriglobia bacterium
TGGCTTCGGCCATGATCTCTGCCGACGGCAAAACCCAGGGCCCGGCCACCGCGCCCGAGCCCGCGCACAATGATGTCGTCATTCGCGGCGCCACCATCATGACCGCCACCCACGGCACCATCCAGAACGGCAGCATCTACGTGCACAACGGCAAGATCGCGGCCATCGGCGCCACCGTCAACGCGCCCGCTTCCGCCACTGTGGTTGACGCTCAGGGCAAGTTCGTTACGCCCGGCATCATCGATTGCCACTCGCACATGGCCCTCGATGGCGACGTCAACGAGCTCACCAATCCCATCGTCCCCCACATGATGATGGTTGACGCCTTCGATTATCGCGATAAGGCGCTCTACCACGCGCTCGCCGGCGGCGTCACTTCGGCGCTGCTGCTGCACGGCTCCGGCGACATGATTGGCGGCCAGGCCGTCGTCATCAAGCTCAAGTTCGGCAAGTCGCGCGACGAAATGCTGATGCCCAACGCGCCCCGCTCCATCAAGTTTGCCAGCGGCGAAAATCCCAAGCGCGTCTTCGGTTCGCGCAACCAGCTTCCTTCCACCCGCATGGGCAACTTTGAAGTTGAACGCCAGGCGCTGCAGGAAGGCCGCGAGTACATGCGCGATTGGGACGATTACCAGGCCAAGGTCAAGGCCGGCGATAAGTCCGCCCGCCCGCCCCGCCGCGATCTTCGCCTTGAAGCCCTCGCCGATATCCTGCGCGGCAACCTGCTCGTCCAGGTCCACATTTACCGCTCTGACGAAATGCTCACCGAAATGGCCATCGCGAGAGAATTCGGCTTTAAGATTCGCGCCTTCCACCACGCGCTTGAGGCTTACAAAGTCGCGCCGCAGATCGCCGCTGACGGCATCGGCATCGCCACCTTCGCCGATTGGTGGGGCTTCAAGGATGAAGCCAAGGACGCCATCCCCTGGAACGCCGCCATCGCCCTGCGCGACGGCGTCAAGGTCGCCATCAAGAGCGATTCTGATGATTACGTCCGCCGCCTGAACCAGGAAGCCGCCAAGATCATTCGCTACGGCGGCGCCACCGAAGACCAGGCCCTGCAGATGATCACCATCAATCCCGCCTGGATTATGGGCATCGATAACCGCACCGGCTCCCTTGAAGTCGGCAAAGACGCCGACCTGGTGATCTGGAATGGCCCGCCGCTCTCCAGCTACGCCCTCGCCGATAAAGTCTTCATCGATGGCGACCTCTATTTCGATCGTTCGCTGCCCGGCTTCGGCCTGGTCCAGTTCAAGGGAACGCCCGGCGTAGGCTCCGCCACCGGCGGCGGCGCCCCCGGCGAAGACGGGGAGGTGCACTGATGATCCGGCTTCTCGCTTTCAGCAATCTCCATCGTGTCCCAGTTAACGCGCCCTCGCATCGCTGCCTTCGCGCTTTCATCCTCGCCGCGGCCGTCCTTCTTTGCGCCGTTGCCTTCGCGCAGCAGCCGCCCTCCGGCCAGCCCGTCGTGATTCGCGGCGGCAAAGTGCTCACCATCACGCATGGCGTCATCAACAATGGCGTCGTCGTAATTGAAAACGGCAGGATCTCAGCCGTCGGTCCCGCCGCCTCTACCCAGGCGCCCGCCAATGCCCGCATCATCGATGCCGCCGGCATGACGGTCTATCCCGGCTTCATCGATGCTGAATCCCACCTCGGCCTGCAGGAAATCGGCTCCGACCAGATGAGCACTGACCTCGTCGAGCCCAGCGACGAGATCATGCCGCACATGCACGTCTTTGACGCCTTCCACGCCGAAACCGAGCTCATTCCGGTCACCCGCATCAACGGCGTCACCAACGCCATCGTCGCCCCCAGCGAAGGCGACACCCTCCCCGGGCAGGACAGCTTCATCCAGCTCGCCGGCCACAATCGCGACGAAATGCTCCTCGGTCGCGACGTCGCTCTGCCCGTCAACGTAAGCGGAGCGCAACGCCGCACCGGCGGCGGAGGTGGTGGCGGCGGCCAAGGCGCCGGCCTGCGTTTTCCTTCCACCCGCATGGGCGTGGCCTCGCAGCTTCGCCAAACCCTGCTTGACGCGCAGGACTACATGCGCCGCGCTTCCGCTCCGCCGTCTTCCGCCTCGCCTGACCAGAACGCCGAAGCCGGCTCCCAGCGCGGCCGCGGCGCCTCCGGCGGCTTCCATCGCGACCTCAAGATGGAGGCCCTTATTCCTTATCTGCGCGGCGAGCGGCCGGTCGTGCTTGCCGCCCACACCAGCAACGAAGTCCTCACTGCCATGGAAATCGCCCGCGAGTTCCACCTTAAAGTCGTGCTCAACCACATCGAGCGCGCTGACGATATCCTCGATGTCATCGCCGCCTACAAAGTGCCGGTCATCGTCGGCCCGGTCTGGACGCTGCCCGAAACCGGCGACCGCTACGACGCCGAATTCAAGCTGCCCGCCGAACTGGCCCGCCGCGGCGTCAAAATCGCCTTCGCCTCCTACACCGACACTCACAACGCCCGCAACCTGCCTTACGCCGCCGGCTATTCCGTCGCCTACGGCCTGCCTTACGACGAAGCGCTGAAGGCCCTGACCATCAATGCCGCTGAAATGTTCGGCTTCGCCGATAAGCTCGGCTCGCTCGATGTCGGCAAGATGGCCAACGTCGTCGTCGCCAACGGTGATCCGCTTGACGTCAAGACCGACGTCAAGCATGTCTTCATTGCCGGCGAGGAAATCCCGCTCACCAGCCATCAAACCGAATTGCGCGATGAATACTGGCCGAAAGCAACGCCGCAGAGATAGCAGACGATAAGAAAACCAGAACCAAACGCCATGGCTCGGCGCTGAGAAAAAAAGGGGAGACCAGGAGGGAGAAGATCAGAAGGGAAGAGAAGCGCCCACCCACCACGACGCGCTCAGGCTGCGTCGTCCTGCTTCGCGCGCCGCGCATCATACTCCGCCCTGATGCGCTCGTAGCGGCCGGCCAGCGCCTCCAGTTCTTCATCTGTCACGTTCTCAATGTCGATCAGCTCGTTGTGCGCGTCGTTCAGCGAACGGATTACCTCATCCATTTTCAGGTGCAGCGCCTTCGAGTCCCGGTTCTGCGAATTCTGGATCAGGAACACCACAAAGAACGTCACCAGGTTGGTGCCGGTATTTGCGATAAGCTGCCAGTTATCTGAAAAGTGCATGGCCGGCCCGGTGACCAGCCACAACACCGTGACCACCACCGCCGCCACGAACGCCCACGGCGATCCCACCCCGAGCGCCGCCGCTTTGGCAAAATGGCTGAAGCGGTCGGAAAGCGAACGTGGCCTCGTCCGCGAGTGCTGCTTCATACCAGCTTCGATGCCGTCCCGCGCCCCGCACGTTTCCGCCTCTTTTTTCGCCGTGCTCCCGCCCCCGCCCGTCTGAACAACGCCGCGCGCTTTCTGGACTAAACGAGCGCTCCGCCGCTTGGTCGGTCTCGCACTGCGGGCTGATCGGGTCCACGGCAGCGAAGCCCTGTCCAAACACGTTAAACAGACTCTGTGCGACGTTCGCGATTGCAGCGACCTTCGCATATCCAGATCAACGTTGATCAGCAATGAGGAATGGAAGAACCTCGGCGATTCAGCACGACTAAAACAGGCGCAAGACCGTTCTCCCCGATATTGAGTTTTACGGCAACGACAACAGTACTGTTGGTGGCCCCAGCAAGATCTTAGCGTGGCAGCAGTAATCGACCTGACTCATCAGAACGTTCAATATCGACCCCAGCCCGCCTCCATTTGCGATAAACATTCGCAACCGCTAAGGTCCAAAAGGGTACCAGATCAACGCCAGGTACAAGCTCAGCAGCGAAGGCGGGCAGAAATTCCCAATGCCATCCCAATAACCTGACCAACACTGCTGCAATGATGACGTCGAGCACATCATCGGCAGGAGAGAGCGCGCCTTCGGTGAATAGCGGAAAGAGGAAGAGCTGCAGAGCGTCGGCGACTAAGGCCAGCAGCAGCCCGGACCGAAACCGAGCGCGAGTTGAATCCTTGGTTAGTTCGTTGAACATGGCCGAAAGCCAGGAATCGCTGAGATCTAAGCGATTTTAACGTGATTTATACCTGCAGCGTACCGTTCGGATAGCATAAGAATGTTGATCCCGAGAAATTGGATGTCGTGCCCCCACGCCATTCGATCTGGCGAGACAAGGGCCGGATGCTCACTTTGAGCGTCGCGAAACTCGACGCTGCTTGGTATTACAACAGGGTGCCCCCTGGCGGCGAGCCAGACGACGGCGGAAAGTATCAGGAGGCGAAGCGCTGGATTATGCAGAACTGAGATTGCGCCCTTTGGGCTTCAGAAATCGGCATCGGTGAAGGTGAGAACCATATTTACTTCATGGAAGGTCGAAATCGTTTTGCGGCACTGCGCGACCTTGGCTACGACGTGGTGGACAGTCTAGGCACACCCCGACGAGTGCGATGAGCTATGGCGAAAGTATGCTGCTGAACAAAAGCGAGTGCCTGAGTGCTGACTGCGCTTTCTCACGCTGCGGTAGGGCCATTGGATAGAACTTATGTCGGTTGATTCATCTAAGTCAAACCGCTCTTCCACGATGCAACAATCTTGGCGGTAGCCGCTTCGGCAGTGTACATCGTATTTTGCTATATCCAAGAAAGAGCCGCAGTCGATGAAAGCGCACACTGCGCGTCCCAAACCATTAATTTTTCCGTGCCATACAGTCGTTGTAATAATTAACCAGTCCTTCCTTTCCCCAAATGTCTCTCAACGCAGAGATTCCCGAAAGAACATTGCCAACGATAGGAACAGCCTCTGCGGCCGACTTGCTCGCCTGGATCACCCCTCGCTTTTCTACCAACCACGTAGCAAATCCGTACCCCGTAA
>JAJPJZ010000154.1 GCA_021323935.1 Terriglobia bacterium
CATACTCATTTCTGCCGGGCATTCTGGTGCTCACGAATGGAGCAGCGCCTCCAAAAGTGGCATTGCGGCAAATGAGGGGGTGTTCGCCGCAGCTTTCGGAGGCGCTGAATTTCCGCGAAGCGCTGGTTGCAGCCGTCGCGGAACGCCTTACCTGATTGCTATAACCGCGGGAGCGCCGTTTTCATCCGTGAATTCAGGCAATTTCCCTCGCCGCCGGTGCACATGTCCTTATTTTTCAGCGGCAAGCAACAACAGCGCCTCTGCGCCATCGATGCCGAGCCAGTTCAACAGGCAGCGCCGGTTGATCCGGCCGGCTGTGTCAGCGAGTTTCTCCTGCTGTTCTCCCTTTGCCCCTGCACAGGTTGCGCCATGCTCGTCTGCGGACCGCATAGTCACCTCTCGAAATATAAGACCCCCAAAGAGGCTGTTTCTGTCCTGCGCGCAGCAATAATTATCGCGACCGGCGAGGGAAAGACGCGGCCGCCATATTTGCTGGCGGCTTTTGCCGACGCGGCTTAGTATTTTTGGCATACTTGGGCCATCATCGCGAGGAGGCATTTTCATGCGACGTTTCTGTATTCCCCTGGCAGCGGTTGTCGCAATTGCCGCCGCAGCCGTCAGCGGCCTGGCGCAACATTCCTCAAATGCAGGGCCTTACAAGGTGTTGAAGACCGCCAAAGTAGGCGGCGAGGGCGGTTACGACTACATTTTTGCCGATGTTGAGGGCCGGCGGCTTTACGTGCCTCGCGGCGGCCAGACCGGCCTCACCGTGTGGAACCTCGATACGCTCGAGCCCACGGGCTCGATTGCGAGTGTCGCGGCCGGAGGCGCCACCGTCGATCCCAAATCGCACCACGGCTTCTCCACCACCAAGCCGATCACGATGTGGGACGCCAACACCCTGCAGGTCCTCAAGACCATCGACGTGGACGGCCGCCCTGACGGCATTCTTTTTGATCCCTATAACGAGCGCGTCTGGGTGTTGAGCCACCGTCCTCCCTACGCCACCGTGATCGACGCCAAAGAAGGCACTGTCGTCGGCACGCTTGACGTCGGCGGCGCGCCCGAGCAGGCCGTCAGCGACGGCAAAGGCAAGATTTACATCAACATTTCCGATAAAGCCAACATCGCCGTCGTCGACGCAAAGAACATGGCCGTGACCGCGCACTATGACGTGAGTTCCAAGGGCACCGGCGGCAGCGGCCTGGCGCTCGACGCCAGGAACCACATCCTGTTCGCTTACTACCGCCAGCCCTCGCCTACGGTGGTGATCGTAAATGCCGAATCCGGCAACATCATCACCACGCTTTCGACTGGCGCGGGGGTCGATACCGTGGCTTTCAATCCCAACACCATGGAGGCCATCAGCGCTGAAAATGCCGGCACCATGACGTTCATCAAAGAGAAGAGCCCCACCAGCTTCGAGGTGGAGCAGACCCTCGACACGATGAAAGGCGCCAAGACGCTCGCCCTCGACACCAGGACCAATCACGTGTTCACCATGGCCGCTGAGTTCGGCCCGCCCGCCGCAGACGCGCCTCCGGGGCCGGCAGGCCGCCCCGCCCGCGGGCCCATGGTGCCGGGCTCGTTCTCAATCCTTATGATCGGCAAGCAATAGCGGCAGCACAGCCAGGTGCGAACGTGATGCAAATCAAAAGCCATCCCAGCCGGGATGGCTTTTGCTCATTGTGACGGTTTACGGCTTGAAGAACTCCGTCATCGAGGCGGCGGTGCCCGCAGCTCCGATGTTCGGATCAATCCTCATGTAGCCCGCAATTGTGTTCAGCAGGCTGGCATTCTGGTACACATTGCCGCTCTGGAAGCCTGCATTCACGTTTGGCCCCACCATCACGACGGCCACGTGCCCGCCTCCGTTCGTGGTATCGGTGCTGTACGACTCATCGAACCAGATCACCAGCAGGCCGCCGTTCTGGAATTGCGGGCTGGCCAGCACCGGCGCGATATTTTGCTGCAGCCACGTGTCGGCCTGGCCCAATGTGCCATTGTGGGCATCGTCGTTGAGGTTCGGCACCACGAAGGAAAAATCGGGCAGCGCGCCGTTGCTCAGGTCGGTTTGGAACTGCGAAAAATTCACCAGGTTTAATTTTTCCGTGCTGCTGTTGCGCACATCAGAAAAATACGTGAACGGGTTATGGTGCTCCAGGTACACGCCCGTATCGCCGCCGGTGTAGCCGGTCGAAGGCAGGTCTTCCGCATACGATTTCCACGTCTTGCCTGCCGCCATCAGGTGGCGGACCAGGTTGTCGGCCGTCACCGTGCCTGTGTAGTTGTCGTCGTTGGTGATGATCTGGCCGGTGGTGAGCATCAGGTAATTGCCGATTGAAGGATGCGTGTCGGCATAAAACTGCGTTGCCAGCCCATACTGCTGCGCCAGCCCATTCAGGTACGGCATCGCCGTGTTTCCGATCACGCTCGAATAGGAGTGGTTCTCCTCCGCCACCACAATTACGGGCCCGTGCGTCGCCGGCGGGGGGGCGGGGGTCGGCGCAGGAGTGGGCGTTGGTGTAGGCGTAGGCGTCGGCGTCGGTGTCGGAGCGGGTGTGGGCGTGGGGGTAGGCGTTGGAGTCGGCGCCGGAGTCGTACTGCTCTGGGTTGAAGCGGCGGTGGCAGGCTTGGCGGCGCCGGTGCTGCCGCAGCCTGTCGCGAAAGAAATCAGGAAAGCGCTGAACAGCACGGCGGCTGCCCGCCGGTTAAACAATAAATGCACGATGGCTCCCGACCGCGAAATTTACGGTGTCGCGATGGTATGCAGCCATCTACTCTGGATAGATAGGCGAAGCGCCTTAGTCCAGAGCTGAATTTTGTTATAGCCGCCGCCCTGCACGGCTAAGGACGGCAGAATGCCTCAGACAAACGCCTCGGTTACCAATAAGGAAAGCCATCCTTTTCAGGATGGCTCTCCATTGCTGCAGCAGTTAGAAGCGATCGTGGTCGGCATCGACCCGCGGCTGAACCTTGCCCCAGTGGTATATCCGGACCCGCTCGAGCGGCGCGATCTCGCGGTTGCGGTCGTTATCGCCGTCGCGGTACTGCCAGGCGTTGCCCTGATCGCGGTCGCGGTCCATCGTGCGGCTCTCCACCGCTGACCGCCCATGTTGCGCCCGCATGTCATCGTAGCGATCTGCACGCCCGCGATTTTCAACCGCGGTGAAGCCATCATTGTCATGGCGGGCAGCCTGATAAACCTGCACTGCCTGCGTCGCATTGCGCCCGCTCTCCTGCCGGCCCGCGTCACCGCGCCAGGATTGCGCCATCGCTGCACCGCTCGCACCCATCATTACCGCCACGGACGTTGCAATTGCTTGAATGCGCTTCATACATCACCTCCAACCTTCTACCTGATTAGACCCACTACCCGGCTAAGCCAGCGTGAAGAGTCAGTGAAGGTGAAGTAAAGGCGTTCTCAGAAATGTAGGAATTGCGGTCTTTTGTGGGCGGCGCGCCGTGCGGCGGCGCAGCCACAGGTCTCAGGCGCAAAAAAAGCCGGAGAGCCGAAGGCCCTCCGGTCACAGAAGCGACAGAGGCGATACATGCGGTTGGAGTGGCAGAGTACCTAATCGGTTGCCTCATCATTCAGTTTGCAGCCGCACCTCGCCATTCCCAGCCTGAAATAATGCCGCTATGGCGGTGGGCCCTCCTCAGGTCGCGGATGCGGAAGAGCGCTGGCTCTCGGTCAACGGCATCCGCACGCGTTACCTGTTTAGCGCCTGCAGCAGCGGCTCGCCGGGATTGCCGGTCCTGCTGGTGCATGGGCTGCTCGGCTTCAGCTACTCCTGGCGCCAGAACATCGCAGCTCTCTCCAGCTTTGCCGATATTTACGCTCCCGACCTGCCGGGCGTGGGATATTCAGCTCGATCGCCGGGCCTCGATTGCTCGCTCAGCGGCCTGGCCGAGTTCCTGCTCGCATTCGCCGCCGACCTTCAATTGCGCAACTTTGATGTCGTTGCCACCTCCCACGGCGGCGCCCTGGCTATGATGGCGGCCGCAGCCGATGCGCAAGCCGCCGGCCTGAGCCACCGCCGCATCCGGCGGCTGGTGCTCGTGGCGCCGGTAAATCCGTGGTCGGCGGGCCGGCCGTGGCTCACCAGGATGGCCGCCGGCCGCCTGGGCGCGCTCTGCCTGCGCGCGTCTTATCCTCTGCTGGCGCGGGCTAATGGCATCCTGCTGCGCCGCCTCTATGGCGACCCCGCGCGCATGCAGGCGGAAGCCGCGCGGAATTACGCCTGCGCCGCGTCGCTGCCCGGAACCGCACGCCACCTCAGCCGGATCATGAAGTGCTGGCATCGCGACATTCGCCTGCTGGCCGAGTCGCTTCCCGCCATTCGTGCGATTCCCACTTTGCTGATCTGGGGCACGCGCGACCGCGCCGTGCTGCCCTCGTCTGCCGCGCCGCTGGCGCGCTCGTTCGATCACGTGCAGGTCACCATGATTCCCGAGGCGGGCCACTTGCCTTATGAGGAAACGCCCGGCGCCTTCAACGACGCAGTGAAGCACTTCCTGACTGCGCCCACCATCGCTTAATTCAACGCTCGCGCGCGGTACACTGCTCGCGCCGCAATGGCTCACTTCCTCATCCAGCATCTGCACCAATTTTTTGGCGCCTTCGGTTATTGGGCGGTGTGCATAGCGCTGCTCGGCGAAAATGCCGGGCTGCCGCTGCCGGGTGAAACCATCCTGCTCTACGCCAGCTTCCTCGCCTATTCCGAGCATCGCCTGCACTTGAGTTGGATCATCCTGGCCGGAATTTGCGCCTGCACGCTGGGTGACAACCTGGGCTACCTTATCGGCCATCGCGGCGGCCGACGGTTGCTCCATCGGCATCAGCGCTGGTTCCGCATCAGCCCACAGACACTGGCCCGCGGTGAGCGCCTCTTCCAGCAGCACGGCGCAGTTGCAATCTTTTTCGCCCGCTTCATCTTCGGCCTGCGCATCATTGCCGGCCCGCTTGCCGGCGTGCTGCTGATGCCCTGGCGCCGCTTTCTGCTGTTCAACTTCCTGGGCGCCGCCGCCTGGGTATCAGCCGTCGCCGGTGTCGGCTACATCTTCGGCCGTGAATTCGAGGCCGTGTTGCGCATCGTGGGCCGCCTGAACTGGATCGTGCTCGCCTTGGTGATTGCCGCCGCCGTGGCCGCATACTTCCGCTTCCGCAATGCCGAATAGCTGAACGCGTAAATGCTCGCCCAATGGGCCGCCAGGCGGGTCGGCCGCTGCCCCGGCTTGCAACCAAAGCTGCTGAATCGGGCTCTCAAACTCAGGCAATTCCGCTTGCGCCAAGAGACGCGCCCGGAGTACGATTCAGCCCCGCTCGGCGCCTGGCGCCGGGCCCAGCGGCGCCACTTCCCAGGAGGCACGCCCATGAACACCATTCGCGAGATTCTCCACGGCCGCGACACGTTCTCTGCCAACGCCCATGATTCCGTGCTGCACACCGCGCGCTACATGGTCGAACACAACATCGGCGCCGTCCCGGTCCTGAATGAAGGCCAGCTCGAAGGCATCTTTTCCGAGCGCGACATCATGAAACGCGTGCTGGTCGAAGGCCTCGATCCCGCCAGCACCCGCGTCGCCGAGGTCATGACCCGCAACCCGCTGGTAGTCTCGCCCGACGACAAGATTGAGCACTGCCTGGTGCTCATGAAGCAGCACGGCTTCCGGCACTTGCCCGTGTGCAACGGCCGCAAGCTCGAAGGCTTCCTGTCGCTGCGCGATCTGCTGCTGCATGAAGTCAACGAGAAAGACGGCGAAGTGCGCCTCATGCGCGAATACATGCACGCAATCCCGGGCCAGGGATGAACTAGCGCCTGCCGTCCAGTAGAATTGCCGCATCCATGCGGCTTTCCGCCATTCGCGCAAAGCTTACCGCCATCTGCGGCAGCCGCGCCGTCCTGCACAGCAAAGAAGACCTGCTGCTCTACGAGTACGACGCCGGGCTGGCCCGCGCGCGTCCCGATTTCGTCGTCTTCCCTTCCACCACCGAGCAGGTGGCCGCAGTCGTGGCCCTGGCAAGTGAATCGGGGCTGCCAGTAGTTGCGCGCGGCGCCGGCACCGGCCTGAGCGGCGGCGCGATTCCGCGCTCCGGCGGCATTGTGCTGGCCTTCGCGCGCATGAACCGCATCCTGGAAGTCGACGTTGCAAATCAACGCGCGGTTGTGCAGCCGGGAGTCGTCAACCTTGAACTCTCCGAGCACGTGCGGCCTCTCGGGTTTTACTTCGCGCCTGACCCATCAAGTCAGAAGGCCTGCACCATCGGCGGCAACGTGGCTGAAAATTCAGGTGGCCCGCATACGCTCGCCTCCGGTGTTACGGTCAATCACGTCACCGGCTTGGAAGTTGTGCTGGCCGACGGGCGCATCGTGGAACTCGGAGGCAAGTCAAGCGAGGCGGCCGGCTACGACCTCACCGGATTTTTCGTAGGTTCGGAAGGCACGCTCGGAATCACCACCAAAATCATGGTCAAGCTCACGCGCGTGCCCGAGCACGTCTCCACGCTGCTGGCCATCTACAACGACGTGCGCGACGCCGGCAACACCGTGGTCGAAATCACGTCCGCGGGCATCACCCCCGCTGCGCTTGAGATGATGGATGGCTGGACGCTGCGCGCCGTCGAAGCTGCCGCCCACGCCGGCTACCCGCAGGATGCCGCCGCCGTGCTGCTCATCGAACTTGAAGGCCTGCGCGAGACCGTGGACGAGCAGGTGCTCGCCGTTGAAGCGGCATGCGCGCGCCAGAACGCCCGCGAGGTGCGCATCGCCCAGAACGATGCCGAGCGCCAACGCCTCTGGTATGGGCGCAAGAACGCCTTCGCCGCCATCGGCCGCATTTCGCCTTCCTATTACACCCAGGATGGCGTGATCCCGCGCACGCGCATTCCGCAAACGCTCGAGCACATTCAGCAGGTCGCCGCCCGCTATTCGCTCACCATCGGCAATGTCTTCCACGCCGGCGACGGAAACTTGCATCCGCTCATTCTTTTTGACGATCGCAGCCCCGCCGAGACGGAAAAATCGATCCAGGCGGGAAAAGAAATCCTGCAGTACTGCATCAGCGTTGGCGGCTCGCTGACCGGCGAGCATGGCGTGGGAATTGAAAAACGCGATCTCATGCCGATGCTGTTCTCCGACGAAGAACTGCAGGTCATGCGCCGCCTGCGCGAAGCGCTCAATCCGCGCGGCACGCTGAATCCTGAAAAGCTCATCCCCGGCGCCCGCACTTGCATGGAAATTCGCACGCCGCAGTTTCCTGGAGTGGTTTCGTGATTGCGGCCGAGCACAAATTGCACGCCGCTCCGGCTGAGGTCGCGACTCCCGCCGGCGAGAGCGAAGCCGCCGAAATCCTGCGCGAATGCTCGCGCTTCAAGACCGCGGTGGTGCCCTGCGGCAGCGGCCTGCATCAACACATTGGCCTGGCTCCGCAGCCGCCGTTCGTCGCCCTCAAATCTGAGCGGCTCACGCAAGTTGAATATTACGATCCTGGCGATCTCACCATCGGCGTCGGCGCCGGCATGACGCTGCGCGAGCTCGACGCGCTGGTCAAGCCGCACGGCCAGTGGCTGCCGGTGCTCGCCTTTCCTGATCGCGCCTCCGGCGGCAACGCCACGATTGGCGGCCTGTTGGCGACTGCCATGCACGGCCCGCTGAAACACGCTTTCGGCGGCGTGCGCGAATTCTGCATCGGCGTGCGCTTTGTCACCGGCGACGGCATGCGCGCCAAAGGCGGCGGACGCGTAGTCAAGAACGTTGCCGGCTACGATCTCATGAAGCTGCTCATCGGCAGCTACGGCACGCTCGGCGTCATCACCTCCGCCAGCTTTAAGCTATTTCCGCGTCCGCGCCAGACTGCGACCTTCGTCTGCCGCTTTCCCGGCCTGCAGAATGCAATGGCGGTTCGCGATGCGCTGATGGCGTCGCCGCTTGCGCCGCTCGCGCTTGAAATTATTTCTCCCGGCGCAGCCGCGCTGCTGCACGGCCACGCTGATGACGCCGGCTGGCGCGTCCTGCTGCGCGCCTCCGGCTCTGACCAGCAGCTTGCCCGCTATCGCGATCACCTGGGCAACGCCGCTTCCGCCGAACTCACCGGCGAAGACGAAGCCGCCGCCTGGTCGCTCCTTGAAAATTTCGAATCCGCTCTGCCTCCGGATGCGGTGGTTGTGGCCGTGAGCTGCCCGCTCAGTGATGTTGCGCAGGTGCTGCGGTCAGCCGAACGTGCGGCGTTAGAGCGCAAAATTTCCTGGGCGGGAATCGGCCGCGCCTGTACCGGCTCGCTGCTGATTGCCTTCCTCGGCGGCTCGCGGCCGGAGCAATCCATCAGCGCCGTACACGCCTTGCGCGCGTCTGCGCCGCCCAGCGCCAATGCTGTGATTCGCCGCTGCCCTGATTCTCTGAAGGCCGGCATCGCGCTGTGGCAGCTCCGTGAAGGCGAGCTGGAGATCATGCGCACGTTCAAGAACGCGCTCGATCCCGCGTGGATTTTGAATCGCGGAAGATATTTCGTGTGACCCAAATGCCGTCCGCAACCGAACCCGTCACCCCGCCGCAGCTCGATGAGCTCTACCGCACCTGTGTGCATTGCGGCCTGTGCCTGCAGGCCTGCCCCACCTATCGCGAGCTTGGCCTCGAAATGGATTCGCCGCGCGGGCGCATCCGCCAGGTCATGCTGGTTGAAACCGGCCAACTCGACCTCGGCCCGGGCGTGGTCGAGCACCTTGATCGCTGCCTCGCCTGTCGCGCCTGCGAAACTGCCTGCCCTTCAGGCGTGCGCTACGGCGAGATCATCGAATCGGCGCGCGCCCGCATCGAGCAGCAGTACCGGCGTCCGCTGCCCGCGCGCGTGGCCCGCCGCATCGGCTACCGCATCATTGCTGATTTCAAGCTGCTCGCGCACGCAGCCACCCTGCTGCGCTTCTACCAGCGCTCGGGCGCGCGGCGGCTCGCGCAATCCTCAGGCATATTGCGGCTTTTTCGCCTGCAGCAAACTGAGTCGCTCGCGCCCCAAATTGAAGACGATTTTTTCTTCCGCGAGCTCGGCAACAGCTTTCCCGCCGAAGGAGCCCGCCGCGCCCGCGTCGCCTTTCTCGCCGGATGCATCGCAAGCGTCGCCTTCGCTGAACTGAACCGCGCCACGATTCGCGTGCTGCAAAAAAATGGCGTCGAAGTCTGGGTGCCCGAAGCGCAAGGCTGTTGTGGCGCGCTCCACGTTCACGCCGGCCTGCAGGCGGAAGCACAGCAGTTGGCCCGGCAAAACATTCATGCCATGCTCGCGTCCGACGTTGACGCCATCGTGACCAACGCCGCCGGCTGCGGCACCACGCTCAAGGAATACGGCGCCCTGCTCGCCGCCGATCCCGCCTTTGCTGCGCGCGCCGGCGAGTTCGCCGCCAGGGTGCGCGACGTCAACGAGTTCCTTGCCGCGCTCGGCGCTCGCCCGCCTGCGCGCACGCTGGCCGCCCGCGTCACTTACCAGGACCCATGCCACCTCGCTCACGGCCAGCGAGTTCGCTCTGCCCCGCGCGAACTGCTGCGCCTCATCGCCCCGAACTTCGTGGAGATGCCGCGCGCCGATAGCTGCTGTGGCAGCGCCGGCATCTATAACATCGCTCAAAATGAGCTCTCCATGCAGATCCTCGATACCAAGATGAATGACGTCGCCGCCACCCAAGCCGAAATCCTGGCCACCGCCAACGTGGGCTGCATGCTGCAACTGCGCGCCGGCATCGCCCGCCGCGGCCTCAACATCCAGGTGCGGCACGTGATGGAACTGCTCGACGACGCCTGTCGCGGCGCGTAACCCTGACAAAAATTTCCTGGCGCGCTGCATCGCGGGCCCGTTAACGTTTATCTTTGTCGTTCTGCGCAGCCATGGCCGTCACTGAAAAACGCCGCGCCCGCCGAGTTCGCGCCGAACGCGCCGCAAGCGTCACCCTGCGCAAGGCCAACGTCGCGGTTGAGGTCAAGGCGCGCACCCGTGATATCAGCAGCAATGGCGCATTCTTCTACCTCGATCGCCAGCTCTCACCGGGCTCCTCGATTGAAATGGTGGTCATGCTGCCCGACGAGCTCGCCCAGGGGAGCCGCTCCTGGGTCTGCTGCCGCGGCAAGGTAGTCCGCGTCGAGCAGCCTTCCACCAACAGCACCCTGTTCGGCATCGCCGCCGAATTCGACCATTGCTCGGTCCTGCCCGAGCTCTAGCCGCCTCGCCGCGCCGGCCGGCCGCAGGGTAAAAGTTACATTTCTCCCGCCGACTGCAGTCGTAAGCCGCTGATTCTTCAGGCCAACTCTTGGCATTTGGAATGCAGATACGACCAGGTGTGAAGGTTCCGCGCCCGCTTGCCATGCTGCTGAAAAAACGCGTCCTACTGCCGGTTTACGTGCTTGCCTGGGCAGCCATGATTGCGTGTGCCAGCCGGCCGCCGGCCGTAATTTCGACCTCGCCCAACGATCTGGCTCAGCCACGTGACGACAGCTCGCAGCAGCCGGCCCCGTTTCACGATGCTGCCGCCCCCGCCGATACTAAAGACCAGAAAAGCGCCGGCAAGATCGAAACCGCTTCCATACTCCCGGCAGAAAAGCTGCCCGCCGGAACCGCGATCTCTGTCGCGCTGCAAAGCTCAATTTCGAGCGCCACCGCGGTAGCTGGCCAGTCCTTTGAGGCCGTGCTCGATCAGCCATTGGTGGTTGATGGCGTCACCATCGCGCCCAAGGGGGCACCCGTCACCGGCCGCGTAGTCGCGGCGCGCTCGTCAGGCCGCTTCCACAAGCCCGGTTTCCTGCGGCTTACCCTGACCGGAATCACGCTGCATGGCCAGGCGGTACAGCTCGAAACCTCAAGCGTATTTGTGCAGGGCGGCTCGCATGAAAAGCGCAACCTTGCCTTCATCGGCGGCGGAGCCGGTGCAGGTGCGCTGCTTGGCGCTGTTGCAGGCGGCGGCAAAGGCGCGCTGATCGGCAGCGCTGTCGGCGCGGGCGCCGGCGCCACCGGCGTGTACGCCACCGGCCACAAGGATGTCGGCTTCAATGCCGAGCGGCGGCTCACTTTCCGCCTCGCCCACGATGTCCCCGTCAGCAGCTAACGCCAACGCGAACATTTAAGACCCACAGCGTCGCCACTGCGCCGGCGATCCGCCCGTGATGCGCTGCACCCATCTCGTCATGTGCGCCTGGTCGGCAAAACCGGTCTCCGCGGCGATGCGCGAAAGCGGCTCACTTCCCCTCGTAATCCGCAACCACGCCTTGCGCGTGCGCAATTCAGCCCGCAGCACGGAAGGCGCCACGCCATAGGCGGCAAGGAAGCCGCGTGACACCGTCTCCTGCGCCAGGCCATACTGCTCGGCCCAGGCGCCCAGCTCGAGCGAGGCGTCGCTTGCCAAATCAGTCAGCAGCAGGTCAGGCCAGTCATTGCGCTGCCCGGGCGAGCGGTCGCTGCGCGAAGACAAAAGCTCATGCAGCAGCGGCACGGCGTCAGCAGGGCTTTTTTCGGCGGCTCTCGCGATCTCATCCACGTTGTCGATATGCCACAGCCCGCCCACACCCGTCAGGTCAGGCCACTCCAGCCGGATGAGCTTCACTCCCGCTGAAATCATCTGGTTCTCGTGGCAATCGAGTGCTGGATGAATCAGCACGTCGCCGGCCGTGGCCCGGATGCGCCCGGTGTAGCCCGATTCCTCAAAGCAGCCCGCGAGCACGACCGTGGCGTAGGCGCGCAGATGCCGATGCCGGGGAAGGCTGAAGCTGCAAGGCAGCGTCTCAATTCCCGGCGTGATGTTGCGAAATCGCGGATTGGCAACGCCTCGCGCCATGTTCACCAACAAGTCTAATTCCGCTGCTCAGCCGCTGAGCCGCAATACTGCCGCGGCGTTTGCTTCGCCGGCCCGCCGCGCTCCGAAGTCAAATGCATTCAAGACGCCGCCAGTCAGGCCGTTTCATGCTCCAGCTTCGGCCGGACCGGCATCATGACTGCAATCAGCAGGCGTTCCTTCCTTGAAATGGCGCTGGCGCTTGGGGCCACCGCGGCCTTCGGCGATTCCGCTCCCTCACGCTCAAATGTCCCGTGGCGCGAGCGCCGCGACGTATACCCGGAAGGCGTCGCTTCTGGCGACCCTGAACGCGATTCAGTCCTGCTGTGGACGCGCCGCCCGCCGTTTCAAGGCAGCGAGGCCCACAAGCTGACCGTCGAAGTTGCCGAAGACGAGCGCTTCGAGCGCGTCGTCGCCTCGGCGCAGGCGCCCATCGTCGCCGAAGCCGATTGGACCTGCCGCGTGCTGGTGGGAGCGCTCGCGCCCGCGCGCGTCTACTGGTATCGCTTCACCGATGCGCAGGGCTTCGGAAGCCGCATCGGCCGCACCATCACGGCTCCTGCCATCAGCGACCCGCGCCCGGTCCGCTTTGCTTTTGTTTCCTGCCAGAATGCCAACCAGGGCGCGCAGAACGCATATCGCCGCATGATCTACGAAGACACCCGCACGCCTCGCGAGGCGCAACTTGGGTTCGTGCTGCACCTCGGCGACTTCATCTACGAAGTGGTGTGGTATCCCGAAGACCGGCCGCAGGGCGTTTACGGTCGCCGCCTGCGTGATATCGTGCGTTATCCCAACGGCGAGAAGGTGGGCGACTTCCACATTCCCACCAGCGTTGCCGACTACCGCGCCGCCTATCGCAATTACCTGCACGATCCCGACCTGCAGGATGCGCGTGCGCGTTGGCCGTTCGTCTGCATGTGGGACAACCACGAGTTCAGTTGGCAAGGCTGGCAAAGCCTGGAGCGATTCGGCGGCCAGGATCGCCCGGCGCAAACCCGTAAAGTGGCGGCCAACCAGGCATTCTTTGAATATCAGCCGGCGCGGCTGTTCAAGCCGAGCGGCAAGTCGCTCACCCAATTCGCACCGCCCAAAGTCAGTGACGCGCCGGTCAAGCGCTTCGATGAACACGGCCTCGGCCAGGAACCCAACAACCTGGCTGCCATCGGCAGCCTGCGCGGCTATCGCGCAATTCGCTGGGGGCGCAACGTCGAGCTCGTCATCACCGACCAGCGCAGCTACCGCTCCGAGGAGCCGACCTCGCGTCCGGAAGCCAAGCCGCTGCTGAGCGATCAATTCCCCGGCATGATGCCGCAGGAAGTGCTCGAAATCCTCGACGCCGGAAGCGCCTTCAACCAGGGCCACGCGCCTGAATCAATTCGCTACGGCGACTCCGAGGTCCCGAACTTCCGCAAAGACGCTCCGCCCACGACGATTCTGGGCGCCGAGCAGAAAGCATGGTTCCTCGAGCGGCTTCGCACTTCGACTGCTACCTGGAAGATCTGGGGCAACACCGTCGCCACGCTCGAAATGCGCGCCGATCCGCAGAACCTGCCCGCCGGGCTCACGGCGCCGTGGCCCGGCCAGGGCTACGCCGGCTTCGACGCCGCCTTTGGCGCCGGCGATCACAGCACCGCCTACGTCGAGCGCGCCGAGATCTACGATTTTGTTCGCCAACACGGCATCACCGGCTTCGCTACCATCGCGGGCGATCGCCACAGCTTTTGGGCGGGCCTGGCATCCAAGGCGCTGCCGCCGAAAAACTTCGAGCCGGTCGGCATCGCGTTTATCGTGGGCTCCATCTCCGCGCCCGGCATGGTTGAGGCGCTCGAACACAGCATGGCGCAAGAGCATCCGCTGCGACCTCTTTTCGTAGGCCAGGCGCCGGGCGACACGCGGCCGTCGCCGACTATGAACCTGCTGCTGCATCACGGCGTCAGGTCATGCCTTGAGTACGCCAAGACTGGCAGCATCGAGAGAGCGCGCGCGCAGTCCAATCCCGAGCTCGCGCCGCACGTTTCGTTCGTTGACATGGGCGGCCACGGATACGCCGTGGTTCGCGTCACCAGCAGCACGTTCGAAGCCGAGTTCGTGTGCATCCCGCGGCCGCTTGAACGCAGCCCGCAACCCGATGGCGGCCCGCTGCTCTATCGCACCCGGCATCGCGCAGGGCTGTGGCGCGCCGACGAACCACCCCGGCTGGAATGCGACGTCGTCGAAGGCGACCCCAAATTTTCAGTGTGACGCCGGCAGCGAAGCACATCGCGGCGTAACTGCAATGCATTTGCGATGAGCTCGCGATCATGCCTGACGTAAGCCGCCACGAAGTCGCGCGGCACGTCGCGATCGTCGGCTTGTTGCGGGGAAAGCACTTGATGCCCGCCAAGACCATCCTGAGCCCCCAGCCCGCTGCGTGTTTGGTTCGGCCGCCGCGCCCGTATGATTTCGAGCGCATGGCTGAACTGGCGCAACAGCTCGGCTACTTATGCAGCGCGGAACAGATCCGCGCACGCCTCGCGCAGATGCAGAACTCGCAGCAAAATGCCGTATTCGTCGCCCAGGCCGCCGACGGAAAAATCGTGGGATGGATCGGCGCGCAGGTTTTCCGCTGTGTGGAACTCGATCCCTTTGCCGAAATCACCGGCCTGGTAGTTGATGAGCAGAGCCGCTCCTGCGGCATCGGTAAGTTACTGGTCGCCGCCGCCGAGCAGTGGGCGCGCAGCGTCGGTTCACGGGTATTGTGCGTCAGGTGTAACGTGGTGCGCGAGCGCGCTCAGCGCTTCTACACTGCAAACGGCTTCGAAGAAATCAAAGTGCAAAAGATTTTTCGCAAACCGCTGAGGTGAACTCATCTACGTGCCGGCAAAAGCACTCGTCGCCCGCGGCGCCGCCGTGCGCCGACAAAAGACGCCCACCCGCCGCGAGCGCCAGGTCCTCAGAGTGATCCCAACCCTACTGAGTGACGTCGCCGTGCCCACGTGCCGGCTGCAGCATCACCGCACTTATTCCAGCGTCGAATCGATCACGCCCAGCGCGTGCCGTCCCTGGATGTAATTAACGTCGGTTACGCCAAGCAGTGATCGCAGTTGCGCGGCCGGAACCGTCATCGGCCCGGGCGAAGGCGCACTCCCCGGCTTCGGCTGAGGAAATGCGGTGGACGCCGCAGTGTGGAACGTGATGTTGCCCTCCACCTTTTGCATCGTCTGGTGGATGTGCCCGTTCAGCACCGTCACCGATCCGAATCGCTTCAGGTACGAGAGCGCCTGCGCGCTGTCATCCGTACCCCAACCCCACTCCGGGTACACGCTCCACAGCGGAATGTGCGCGAACACCACGATCGGCGTGCTCTTTGAGAGGTGGTGTACGTCGTCTTCCAGCCACTCCAGTTGCTCGTGCCCCAGCGACCCCAGGCCGCCCGCCTTCAGGTTCACGACGTTCACCAGCCCGATGAAGTGCACTCCCTTCTTATCGAAGCTGTACCAGCCCGCGCCCTTCGAGCCCTTGGCAAAGCGCTCGCGATACTGCTGGCCATCGTCGTCAAGCACATCATGCTCCCCGGGAACGTAGAACACATCCTGCGCGCGTGTCGCCTTCAGCATCTGCTGCACGCGGTCAAACTGGTCGGGCTTTGAGAGCTGGCTGATGTCGCCGGTGTGCAGCATGAATTCCGGCTCAACCGGCAGCGCATTGATCTTGTCAATCGCGGCCTGCAGCGTTGCGCCTACGTCCGGGTTGGCGGCCTTGTTGAAGCCCATGTGGCTGTCGCTGATCTGCACAAACGCGAGCTCGCCTTTCATCTTCTGCGCATCGCGCCAGCGGTCGCTCAGGCTGAACGATTTCAGCACCCCGCCCTGCATCACGCAGAACGCGCCGGTGCCCGCCCACGCCATGCATTTCAAAAATCCGCGGCGGTTCACTCCGTCGTGGTTGTGGTCCACTTCAATCACGTTCTTCTGCTGTTCCGGCTTCATTCGCAATTCCCTTCGCACTGGATTTGCCCGTCGTGGTGCAGAACCGGCGCAGGCCGCCTTTATTCCGCGCAAAAAGATTTCCAGATTTATTCCGCGCAAAAAAGATTTCGAAGATGGGGATTAAAGCCCGGCCCTGATCGGTTTATTTTTGGGGTCGTGTGCGGCGAGGCGGCAGATCCGTGTAAAGCACTGGTGACGCCGCGTGGGAGCGCCGTTACGTTCACACTC
>JAJPJZ010000385.1 GCA_021323935.1 Terriglobia bacterium
CCGCGGCAGACTCCAGCTACTCTGGCCGGCTATTTACTGCTAGGTAAAGAGCAAACCCGCCCTGAATTACCACCCTCTAATTAGCCTGAGTCACGCCTCTTCAGGGAGGCGTGTAAATGCAGGCGCGAACGAGCCTGGCCAAGAAGCAATTCGCTTCGGCGAAGTGCGGGACCGGCAGCGACGAGCTCTGCGAACTTACACACGCCCGAGTGCAATGACACCTGGGCCGTGGCCTTTCGGAGGAGTTTGGATGAAAAAAGGACTGACTTTCGGGTTAGGCCTGCTGCTGGCCGCCACAATGGCGGTGGCGCAGGACACAAATTCTGCGCAAGCTACCAGCACCAACTCTGGCAGTAACGGCCAGACGACGGTGCAGGGTTGCCTGCGCGGCTCGCATGACAACTGGACGCTGACCGACACCAGCGGACAATCGTGGAAACTTAAAGGCGACGATTCAAGCTGGAGCAATTACAGCGGTCACACCGTCGCCGTAACCGGCAGCAGCGATCAAAGCACCAGCTCGGCCCAGAGCAGCGGGTCCTCAGCTTCTGCAACCTCAAACGCGGGCAACAACTCAAATGGCGGAACTCTGAACGTGAACAATGTGCGCGACCTTTCGTCATCGTGCAGCGGTTCAGGCTCAGCCATGCCGCAGTCTGACACCACAGCCGCGTCCGGCACGGCCGGTTCAGCGACCGGCGCCACCGCAACGAGCTCGAACGACATGAGCGGCACGAGCACGTCAAGCGGCGCAGGACAGAGCGCGACGCAAAGCTCAACCCAGAGCGCAACGCCAAGCTCAACCCAGAGCTCGAGCTCAAGCTCGCAGCCGCCGGCGGCGTCAACTTCGACCACCGGCTCCACCAATGACACGACTGGCACCAGCAGCACCACGGGCTCTACGCAGAGCACGTTGCCGCAGGGCAGCCAGCCGCCCGCTACGAGCTCCAGCACCGGCAGCTCGCTTCCGCCGACGACCTCAAGCAGCTCGAGCGATGTGAACTCGCAGAGCGGCACGTCGTCTTCCACGTCCACCGGCACTGCCGCCGGCTCAACCTCCGGATCGAGCAGCCAGAGCAGCAGCTCGCAGCCGCCAGCCGCCTCGAGCTCCAGCTCGAGCGACATGAACAGCCAGAGCAGCGCGTCGCCTTCAACCAGCGGCGCAGCTCAAGGCAGCACGTCGGGCTCGCTGCCGCAGAGCGGCGCTGCCAGCACGTCGAACGCGCAGAATGGAATCCGCGGCTGCCTGCAGGGGCAGAGCGGCAGCTTCACGCTGCGGTCTGACGACGGGCGCATCTTCCAGCTCACCGGCGATACTTCCAAGCTGAACGACAACATCAACAAGGAAGTGGAAATCACCGGAAACTCGGGCAGCTCTGAAACCGGCGCGAACTCCAGCAATCAATCCACGCTGAACGTGACCGATGTTCACAAGGTTGCCGATACCTGCTCGTCGTCGGGATCTGACAGTGCCATGCCGCAGTCGGGCTCAACTCCGCCTGCAGGCAGCACGTCAAACCCGCCGGCTTCCTCGTCGAGCCAGCCGCCCTCCGGGCCGTCAGATCCGGACCAGGATACGGCTGCTCAATCGAGCACCACGCCCAGCACCACCCCGCAGGCCGGCACGGCTTCCACCAGCGATGCCAACGCTAATGCTGCTCAAAGCGACACGAACAGCAATGGCGCAAAGGCCAAAGGCAATGGCCGGGCGCTGCCGCAGACGGCTTCGCCGCTGCCGCTGATGGGCCTGGTTGGGTTCGGATCGCTGGTGAGTGGCTTTATTGCTCGCCGCTTCCGGTAGAACCGCAAAGCGCATTCCGGGCGGCTAAGGCTGCCCGGTTTTTCTTTTTGCCGGCGCTTTTTGCGCGGCGTAGCGCCAGGCGCTTCCAAGCGCCTTCTTCACACTGGATTCGTTTGCCGCGGCCAGCCGCACGCTGGTGCAGCCGCCCCGGCCCCATGCGCCCTTCACGCAGATGAATGCTTCCGGCTGATTGCTGGTGAATTCATGCTGCTGCTCAACCGGCAGCTTGACCATCCCATGCTGCTTGTCGGGATATCCGAGGGTTGCAAAAATCTTGCCGTTGACCCGGAAGTCAGGATGGTTCATGTGCGCTTTTTCTTCAGCTCCTTTGAAGCTGAGCGCCAGGCGGCGAAACTGGGCGGCGGTCATGGTTCAACCATACTAACGCCCGCGCGGTGTGGTTGCGGCGGGTTGCTGCTGGGTCGCACAGTGGATTGCGCCCAGGCCCCAGATGAAATCGCCGCAGTAGATCGGAACGATTTCGCGGTCGGGCATTGCTTCTGCCAAGAGGTTGAGCGCCGCGCGATCGTTCGGATCGTTGAAAACCGGCACCAGCACCATGCGGTTCGCGATGTAAAAGTTGGCGTAACTGGCCGGCAGCCGCTGCCCTGAGAACACAACCGGCCGAGGCATGGGCAGCTCGACCACCGTGAGCTGCTTTCCGTTCTGATCGCGCGCACCGCGCAGTTGGCGCAGGTTTGCCTGCAGGATCGCGTAGTTCGCATCAGCGCTGTCGCGCTCAATTGCGGTCAGCACGGTGGCAGGCGCCACAAAGCGCGTGATGTCATCCACGTGGCCGTGCGTGTCGTCCCCGGTGATGCCGCGCTCCAGCCACACAACATGATCGACGGCGAGGTAATCGTGCAGCGCCCGCTCGATCTCTGCGCGCCCCAGCCCGGGGTTGCGTTGCTGCTCTTCGCCCAGCAGGCATTCTTCCGTCGTGATCAGCGTGCCGGCGCCGTTGACGTCAATGCTTCCGCCTTCCAGCACAAACGGCCTGCCATTCACCTCGACGTCAAATCGCTCGACCTTCAGCGCGGTGGCTACGCGGGCGGGAATTCTATTGTCATTGCGCCAGTCGTGGTACTTGGCCCACGCATTAAAGCCAAAGTTAATCGCTGCGGCCTCGCCCTGGCGGTTGATGACGAATAGCGGGCCATAGTCACGCGTCCAAACTCGATTCGTCGGCCAGCGATGAAAGCTTACGCGCGGGTTGAGCGCGCCGGCTTTTTGCAGCACGCGCCGCGCGTTCTTTTCGTCGGCGGCGTCGGCCACGATGATGTG
The DNA here is from genome assembly GCA_021323935.1 of Terriglobia bacterium. Taxonomy (GTDB): domain Bacteria; phylum Acidobacteriota; class Terriglobia; order Terriglobales; family Acidobacteriaceae; genus JAFAIN01. Next base: position 3,086 of record JAJPJZ010000385.1, read on the forward strand.
GACGGTTTCCGCGCGCGACAAATTGCGTATGATTTCGGCATACACCCACGGGATCGGCGTAAACCGCCCCGGCCAGTCAGAGCGATTGTGCGGCCACGCCAGCCACGTTGCTTCGTGCTGCTCCCACTCCGCCGGCATGCGGAAGCCGTGTTCAACCGGGCGAGTGGTGGGTTTGCTCATTGCAGGCGGCGGAAGGCGTCTCAACTCTCGTTATCGAGGAACCTCTGCGTGATGGGCGCGTAGCTGTCAATGCGACGGTCGCGCAGGAACGGCCAATTGCGGCGCACGTCTTCAAGTTTGCCCAGGTCCACCTCGCCGACCAGTATCTCTTCGCGATCGTGGCTGGCTTCAGCGATGACCGTGCCGAACGGATCGCAAATGAACGAAGCGCCCCAAAACTCGAGTCCCGCGCCGGGCGCCGCATTCCCGCGGATGTTGCCGGTCTCATGACCGACGCGGTTGACCACGGCGACATACACACCGTTGGCGATCGCGTGCGCCCGCTGGATCGTCCGCCAGGCGTCGTGCTGCGCCGCTCCATACTGCTGCTTCTCAGCTGGGTGCCAGCCGATCGCCGTCGGGTAAAACAACACTTCGGCGCCGCACAGCGCCGTCAGCCGTGCGCCCTCGGGATACCACTGGTCCCAGCAAACCAGCGTGCCGATTTTTGCCGGCCCGGCGGCGAAGGCGCGGAAACCCAGGTCGCCGGGAGTGAAGTAAAACTTTTCGTAGTAAAGCGGGTCATCGGGAATGTGCATCTTGCGGTAGAGCCCGATCATGGCG
>JAJPJZ010000331.1 GCA_021323935.1 Terriglobia bacterium
ATCCGTGACGTTGGCCTTTACCGTGTACGTGCCGGCAAGCTTGTAGGCATGGCTGGCGGCGGTGCCCGGGATGGTTGAGCCGTCGCCGAAATCAATTGTGGCGTTTGCGATGGTCGCGCCCGGCGAAGTTGTGGCCGTGGCCGAGGCGTTCACATTCAGGGTAGCGGGGCCGGTGGCCGGCGTCACTGCAAGGTTGACGGAGGGCGGCGCGGCGCTCACGCTGTACTTCACCGCCGCCGACATCCTGTTGCTCAGGTTCGGCCGGCCCACGGCTTTGACGTAGAGCGTGTAGGTAGAAGGCGCGAGCTGCACGGCGCCGAGGTTAAAGGTGTGCGTGCCGGCGGCGATATCGCCAAGCGACATCAGGTTCTGGCCGTCGGTCGAGATGAACACGGTGTAGTGGTCGATGGTGCTTTCCGCGCCGGCGGTGAGCGACCAGTTCAGCGCGGTGCCGCTCAGCGAGGCCGCGATGCTCACGCAGTTATCGATGCCGCTCTCAAGCTCGGTTCCTTCTTCGTAGTCATTCCAGGTGACAAGCTGCATGGCCTCAAGCTGGCGCGCGGAGTTCCAGTACTTGTTCACCTCGCTGAACGTGTTCAGCCACGTCTGGCCGCAGTTCTGGTTCATGATGCGGTTCTGCGTCCAGGACGCCAGCGTGTCGTTGAACCCTTTGTAGGTCGCCGTCCAGGTGTAGGCCGCGGGATAGGACTGCGCCGTGGTGAAAAAGCTGTCCAGGTACGACTGCTCCCAATCGTTAGCGTTTGCGGTATCGATTTGCACCCAGGCGAAGCTGCCGTTAGAGGCGGTGTGGGTGTAGCCGCCATTGTTCTGGAAGATGAACAGCGGATTGCCCGGCACCGACGACGCGATCAGCGACCAGTTCAGCGTGGCGTAACGATCGGGCGAAAAGAACATCACCACCGGCCGGCCGTTCAGGCGCAGGTAAGCCGGCGAATTCTCAAACGTGTTGTAAGCGTAGGTGAGGTCGTTGATGGCCTGCGTGGTCAGGTCGCAGCCGGAAGTGCTGTGGCAGGTGGCGAGCGCGCCGCCATCGTACATAAGCCCGAAGGAGAATTGGCCGCCCCGCGACTCTGCTTCAGCCTTCAGCGCCAGCAGGGTGTTGTTGGGCATGCTGTTATTCGGCCCGTACCAATCCTCCATGAAGGCAGTGAGGCCGCGGCTGATCGCGTCCGTCACCTGGTTGTGGACCTCGGTAGGGTCGCTTGAGCTGTAGCCCACGTTCATGTGGTTCGAGGGGCCGAACCAGCCCATGAAGTGCGCCCACAGCAGCGTGTTGGAGCCGGGATAAAGCAGCGAGCGATACGGCACCTTGCTGATGTTCGAAGGTCCCAGGTTGCCATTGGTCTGGGTGGCGAACGTCGCTGCCGTGCTGGTGTTGTTGCCGGTTTCAGCGGCCAGGGTGGTCGTAGGCACAATCTGCAGGGTGGCGCCGGTGCCGGCAAAGGCGGCGGCAACTGCGCCAACAACGAAAGCAAGCGCGATGGAAAGCGAATGGCGACGGCGTGACAATAGATCCCCCAGGGCGCACCGCGTCGGCACCGAGGTGCAGAACTCCGGCGCGGACGCGAGCTGCGACGGGCTGCGCGGCGTCCGGCTCGGCTGGGGGTCAGAGCACCTGAATGCTAATTCGGGAAAGGGTCGGGCGGGCTAAGCAATAAGCCGTAATCCGGCGCCAGTTTTTGCTCAGGTCACCCGCCGCCGCTTCCATCAGCAGTGGGGTGTGCGCCGGGAGGAAAAGACGTGTACTGCCGGCAGGTTACGCGCAAACCGCTTCGATCACGCTGAGCGGGCACTTGGTCGGCGTGATCTGCGTCAAGCGAAAGCCGGCGCGCGACAACAGGTCTTTAAATTCTTTGGCGGTGCGTTCGATGCCGCCGGGCAGCAGCAGCATTTCAATGTCGATGAGCTTGGCGAAATGCGGCTCGTTGCCGGGCGCAATCACGGCGTCGAAAATCAGCAAGCGGCCGCCGTTCACGCCTTCAAGCGCCTTGCGGCAGTTGCTCAGGATGGTGAGCGCGGGCGCGTCAGCCCAGTCGTGGATGATGAGCTTCATCATGTAAGCGTCGGCGCCGGCGGGCACAGATTCAAAAAAGTTGCCGGCCTTGACGCTGCAGCGGCCGGCGACTCCAGCGCGCTCGAGGTTTGCGGCCGCCGCCTCGGCAACCTGCGGCACGTCGTAAAGCACGCCCTTCAGGTGCGGAAAGCGCTGCAGAGCCGACGTGAGGAAGGCGCCGTGGCCGCCGCCTACGTCAACCAGCGTGTCAACGGCCGAGAAGTCGCAGGCGCTGAGCAATGCCGGCGTCATGTTGGCCGTAAAACAGCTCATGGCGCGATGAAATACCGCGCCTTCTTCCTGGTCTTCAGCCAGATACTCAAAAATCGGCTTGCCGGTCACCAGGCGATCGACGGTTTCGCCGGTGCGGATGGCGTGCGCGGTGTGCTCATGCACGCGGAAATGAAAAGGGTCCGAAAGCCACTCGACGGAGGCGCGCATCGAGCCCGGGGCATTGGACAGCAGCGTCTCGCCCACGGGCGTGAGCCCGAAGCGGTGCGAGTAATCTTCATGAAACACGCCCACCATGGCCAGCAGCCGCAGCGCGCGGTACAGCGCGCCGGCGTTGCTGCCGGTCAGGGCAGCGAGTTCAGGCGCCGTCTTCGGACCCGCCGCGAGCTGATCGGCAATGTTCAGCTTCACGGCGACGTTCAGCACCGACGAAACGATGTAGCCGGTGGCAAGCTGCATGATGTGCTGCACGGGATCGGGCGCCGGCAGGCCGAGCGCGTCGGCGACCGGCGGAGCAGGGTACGCAGCCTGTGACATTGGGCACTCCTTGGAACGACGCGCCAGTATAACGTTTAGAATTTCGCCGCGGAGGAATGCGTGGCTTTTTATCTGCTGAAAACCGAACCCGGC
>JAJPJZ010000343.1 GCA_021323935.1 Terriglobia bacterium
CAGCACCTGTTCAGCCACGAACTGCTCAGGCTCGCTGATGAAGCCACCGAATCGTGTGAGAACCTGCGCCGCGTACAGAACCAGCTTGTGCAATCGGAAAAGCTGGCCGCGCTCGGGCAGCTGGTGGCGGGCGCTGCCCACGAAATCAATAATCCGCTGACCGCGATCATCGGCTACTGCGAGCTGTTGCCCGAGTTTTGTGCCGACCCGGCCGCACTGGCGCAGAAAATTGGCCAGCAGGCGCGGCGCACCAAGGCGCTGGTTGAAAACCTGATCAGCTTTGCGCGGCAGGCGCCCGCCAACAAAGTTGAAGTCGATTTGACCAGCGCGGCCTCCAGCGCCCTGCGGCTGCTGCAGCATGAACTGGTCCAGCACCGCGTCAATGCGGTGCTTAACCAAAGCGGCGCCCCGGCGCTTCCGCCGGTGCTCGCCGACCCGAACCAACTGCTGCAGGTCATCATGCAGGTGCTGCGCAACGCCATCGAATCGCTGGCGCTGGTTGGAGGCGGCGAGCTGAAGCTGGCCACCTTCCTGGATGACGCCGCGGCCGTGCTTGAAGTCACCGATTCAGGGCCGGGAATTCGCGCTCCGGAAAAGGTTTTCGATCCGTTCTACACCACCAAGCCGGTGGGCCAGGGCACGGGGCTGGGCCTCAGCACGGCTTACGGCATCATTCAGGGCCACAACGGCGAAATCACCTGCCGCAACAATCCCGCCGGTGGCGCCACCTTCCGTATCGCGCTTCCGCTGGCCCGGCCCGCAGCCTGAGTTGCAACCCGAGCTGCTGGTTTACACTTCATATTTCCTTCATGCCCACGCTTTACCCGCTGCTGCTTAAGCCCGAGTTCCACCATCGCGTGTGGGGCACGCGTGACCTGCGGCCGATTTACGATCTGCAGCCCGACGAAGCAATTGGTGAAGCCTGGCTCACCGGCGATGGCTGCCGCGTGGCGAATGGCGAGCTTGCCGGCCGCACGCTGGGCGAATTGTGCCGCGATTTTGGCTCCGACCTGGTCGGCGAAGCTGCCCCACAAAAGGATCGCTTCCCGCTGCTGATCAAATTCCTTTTTCCGCGCGAAAAGCTCAGCGTGCAAGTTCATCCTGATGACGAAATGGCGCGCAACCTCGGCCAGCCTTGCGGCAAGAACGAATGCTGGTACGTGCTTGCCGCGGAGCCTGGCGCGCAGGTTGGGGTTGGGCTTAAGCCCGGCATAACCAAGAGCCAGTTTGCCGAAGCCATTCAAAGCGGCACTGCCGAGCGCCTGCTCAACTGGATTGATGTTCATGCGGGAGAGTTGATCTACGTGGAAGCGGGCACGGTGCACGCCATTGGGCCGGGTTCAATCCTGGTTGAAACCCAGCAAAATTCCGACACTACGTTTCGCCTTTACGATTATGGCCGTCCGCGCGAGTTGCACCTGGAACAGGGCTTGGCCGCGCTGAAGCATCAAACCCGGTCGGGAAAGCAGCAGCCGATGAAAGGCGACGCGCTTGATTGCCTGGTGCTCTCCCCGCACTTCGTGGTGACGGCGTTCACCCTGAAGTCAGAAGAAATGACGTTCAGCGGTTCGGGCAGCAACTGCAAGGTCATTGTGCCTACGCGCGGCAACGCACTGGTTACTACGGCAAATGGCCCGGGCTTCGAGGTGCGTGCGGGAGAGGCACTGGTCGCGCCGGCCGTCGGCGGCGAGTTTACCCTCTCCGCGCCTGACAGCGAATTCAGCGCTCTGGTCAGCTTCCTTCCCGGACGAGAAGTAAAGTTTCCCGCTGCGGCTGGTTCTTTGGCGATGTCATTGTGAGGAGTTCTGTGGCTTCGTGGTGAATAAAGATAATTTTTCTCCCGTAATTGTGGCCGGTGGCCGCGGCACACGGTTCTGGCCGATGAGCCGCGCGCGCCGCGCCAAGCAATTGCTGCCGCTGAACAGCACGCGCAGCATGATCGAAGAAACTTACGAGCGGCTGAAGCCGCTGGCAGCGCGGCAGAACTTCTGGGTCATCACCAATGGCGACCTGCAGAAGCCAATCTCCCGCCTGCTGCGCAAGATCGACCGCAATCAAATTCTGGCCGAGCCTGCCGGCCGCAATACCGCGCCCGCCATTGGCCTGGCGGCATTCATTCTGGAGCGCGAGAACCCTGACGCGATCATCGGCATGTTCCCCGCCGACCACGTCATCACGGACGAAAAGAAGTTTCGCCGCGCATGCGAGCGCGCCGCCGAAGTGGCCGCCGCCGGCGAAAACATCGTCGTCATGGGGGTCAAGCCCAGCCGCCCTGAAACCGGCTACGGCTACATCGAAGTCGGCGAAAAGCAGGGCGAGCAATTCATCGTTCGCCGCTTCACCGAAAAGCCAAACTCCGAAAAAGCCGCGCGCTTCGTTGCTGCCGGCAATTTCTACTGGAATAGCGGCATGTTTTTCTGGAGCGCGCGAACCCTGGCCGACGCGCTGCGTGAATACCTGGCGCCTACGGCGGAAATCCTGGCGCAGATTGCCGCCGCCTTCGGCACGCGAAAATTTGAGAAGACGTTCGCTAATCTTTACCCCCAGGTCGAAAACATCAGCGTCGATTACGCGGTGCTCGAGCCGCGTTCGGCGCGCGGCGAAGGGCGCTCAGGCCTGTACTGCATCCCGGCAGATTTCGGCTGGAACGATCTCGGCTCGTGGACTGCGCTGCACGAGCATAAAGTCGCAGGGCTGAAAAAGAAGGCAGTGGACCACAACATCGTTGTGGCGGGCGATCACGTCGCGCTGAACGCAACGCGCAATTACATCCATGCCCCGGGAAAATTCGTCGCCGCTGTGGGCATTGAGGGCCTGGTGGTAGTGGAAACCGAAGACGCATTGCTCATCACCACGCTTGCCGCCTCGCAGGATGTGGGTAAAGTGGTCAAGCACCTGGACGAGCGCAAGAAAAAGCACCTGGTATGAGGAGCACCAGGCGCTTATGCAGCGTGAGCCCTGCAGCAGGTCACATTATTTTCCCGGCGGCGGCACCGGCCGGCGGGCCGCGAAAACCGGCGCGTTGGCCGCTCCCGGAGCGGCAGCAGCGCGGGCGTGGCCATTCTCCTTCGCGGGTTCGGCAGCAGCCTGAGGCGGCACGGCGGCGGCAGCATCAAGACCGAGCGCTTTGCGCACTTCTGCATGGATGCGGCCGAGGATGTCCCGATTCTCCTTCAGGAAAGTGCGCGCATTTTCTCGCCCCTGGCCGATGCGCTCGCCTTTATAGCTGAACCACGATCCTGATTTCTCCACGATGTTGTGATTGACGGCCAGATCGAGCAGGTCGCCTTCGCGTGAAATGCCTTCGCCGTAGAGAATGTCAAACTCTGATTCGCGGAATGGCGCCGCCACCTTGTTCTTCACGATCTTCACTTTGGTGCGCGAGCCGATCACCAGGTCGCCTTCCTTGATAGCGGCGATACGGCGGATGTCAATGCGTACCGAGCTGTAAAACTTAAGGGCGCGGCCGCCGGTCGTGGTTTCGGGATTGCCGAACATGACGCCGATTTTTTCGCGGATCTGGTTGATGAAGATGAGGCAGGTGCGCGACTTGGAAACGATACCGGTGAGCTTGCGCAGCGCCTGCGACATCAGGCGCGCCTGCAGGCCGACGTGGCTGTCGCCCATTTCGCCGTCGAGCTCGGCCTTGGGCACGAGCGCCGCAACCGAATCGACCACCAGCACATCGATAGCGCCGGAGCGCACCAGCGCTTCAGCAATTTCCAGCGCCTGCTCGCCGTAATCGGGCTGCGATACCAGCAGGTTATCGACGTCAACGCCCAGCTTTTTCGCATATTGCGGGTCCAGGGCGTGTTCCGCGTCAACAAAAGCTGCCATGCCGCCGGCCTTCTGGGCTTCAGCAATCACTTGCAGGGCGATGGTCGTCTTGCCGCTCGATTCCGGGCCAAAAATCTCCACCACGCGGCCCCGCGGGAAGCCGCCCACCCCGAGCGCAGCGTCAAAAGAGAGCGCGCCGGTGGAGATGACGGAGATTGGAACGACGGCCTCTTTCGAGCCCAGCCGCATGATGGAACCTTTGCCAAACTGCTTTTCAATCTGCGACAGCGCCAGATCGATTGCCTTTACCCGTTCCGTTTTCTCGTCAGCCATGGGACCCTCGCGGTAAGTGATGGAATGCCTTGCTGCGCGCCGGTTTTGGAGATCGTGGCGGCCGCGGCCTGCGGCCGTTGCCGGCGCTCAACAACGAAGTTCCGTGATTATACAACGGAGCGCAAGGCGGCGAAAGAAAAACGAACCTTGCGCAGCGAAATTATTTCCACAGGCGCGGGGTTTCGAGCGGCCGCGTGCAGCGCGCCAGAACTACCGCCCCAGCTCAGCTTTCAATTTCTTAGATTTCTCTTCCACTCCGGAGGCGAGCTTGCGTTTATGCTCGGCCATTTTCCGCGCAACGGCGTCATCGGCGAGCGCGATCATCTGCGCCGCCAGGATGCCGGCGTTGGTGGCGCCTGCCTTGCCGATCGCGACCGTCGCCACCGGAATTCCCGCGGGCATTTGCACAATGGCCAGCAGCGAATCGAGCCCGGCCAGAGGCGTGGATGGAATCGGCACACCGATGACCGGCAGCGTGGATTCGGCAGCGATCACGCCGGCCAAGTGGGCCGCGCCCCCCGCTCCGGCAATGATCACGCGAATGCCGCGCGCGGCGGCACCGCGGGCAAACTCGGCCGTACGGGCCGGCGAGCGATGCGCCGAGGTCACGTCCATTTCGTAGGCGATGCCAAAGCCATCGAGGGCCTTGGCGGCTTCGCGCATGATGTCTAAATCCGAATCACTGCCCATGACGATTGCAACTTGTGGATTCATCGTCCTCCTCGTTATGTATGCACGGCCAATCCGCTTCGGCCGATGTCGGTGCGGTACTGCATGCCTTCAAAGCTGATTTTCGCCGCAGCGGCGTATGCCCGGCTGATCGCTTCGGGCAGGGCAGCGCCGCGCGCGCAAACATTCAGCACGCGTCCGCCGGCGGTGTAGAAGCTGCCGTTGCGCTGCGACGTGCCGGCGTGGAAGATGACGGCGCCGGGCATGGCGGCAGCTTCGTCGAGCCCTGAAATCAGCTTGCCCGCCTGGTATTGACCCGGGTAGCCCGCCGACGCCAGCACAATGCAGCACGACGCCTCGCCTGACCACTTTAAATCACCCGCGCTGAGCCGGCCCGCGGCGGCATCGGCCAGCGCTTCGACCAGGTCGCTCTCCAGGCGCAGCATAATGGCCTGAGTTTCCGGATCGCCAAAACGACAATTAAATTCGAGCACCATAGGGCCGCGCGCCGTCATCATCAGCCCGCAGAACAGGACGCCGCTGAAAGCCGTATCTTCGGCGCCCATGCCGGCAATGGTGGGCTGGACCACGTGATGCAACAGCCAGTCGCGCATCTGCCCATCGAGGATGGAAGGGTCGGAGTACGCGCCCATGCCGCCGGTGTTTGGTCCGGTATCGCCGTCGCCGACGCGCTTGTGATCGCGAGCCAGCGCGAGCGGCGCGAAGCGCTCACCATCACTGATCACCAGGAACGAGAGCTCTTCCCCCTCCAGGAACTCTTCAAGCACGACGCTGGATCCGGCGGGGCCAACTACCGCGCCCTTCAGCATCGCTAGCGCAACCTCCGACGCTTCTTCCTTGCTGCGCGCGATGACCACGCCCTTGCCGGCGGCCAGTCCATCCGCCTTGACCACAATGGGCGCGTGCAGCGGAGCCAGGGCATGGGATACGTCTGTGGCATTGCGGCACACCGCGAAGTGCGCCGTGGGAATGTTGTGGCGCAGCATGAACTGCTTGGCAAAGCTCTTGCTCGCCTCAAGCTGCGCCGCGTCGCGAGACGGCCCGAACACCGCCATGCCGTGGCTGCGCAACTGGTCAGCGAGGCCCATCGCCAGCGGCAACTCCGGCCCGACGACGATGAGGTCGGGCTTGACGTCGGAGGCAATCTTCAACAGCGACGGAATATCGCCTGAGTCGGCGGGCAGGCACTCGGCGAGCTGCGCAATGCCGCCGTTGCCCGGTGAGCAAAAGATGGCAGGCGCTTGCGGCGACTGCCGCAGTTTCCAAATGAGGGCGTGCTCGCGCCCGCCGCCGCCGATGACCAGAATGCGCATCGCCATTGAAGCTCATCAGTTTAATCGGTGAGCGCGCATCTGGGGGAAGCGGCGCGTTTTCGCGCGTTGTCGCGGCGCGCATAAGCCGCCGGCCACAATCGGACTGGGAAAATCGAAGTGGTCAATGGCCGTTACTAAAGTTATGGGCGCAAGCGCCTGGCCAGGCACAGTCCCGCTTGCATTGCGGGCGGAGGTGATATATCGTATAGCGATATAAGCGGTCTGGCGGAACGAATTCGATGGTCCGCCGTTCGCCACTCGATCCCTTCGGTGTTGTCCTTACCGGCCGGAACAGCAGCGACCTCCTGCGCTGATGGTTCCGGCCGGTCGCATTTCCTCTTCATCAATCGGCGGGCAGGTGGCGCGGCCTGGCTCCAATGTGCAGCCGCGCCGATGCCGTAGTTACAATGCGCTCTTGCCGGCTCATTCCATCCGTAGCCGCCGGCCGCACCTGGCGGCCGCCTTGCTGCTGGCCTCTTACGTGGCGCAGTGCTGCTGGCTCATCCAGCAACTGCCCATGTCAGCCGAGGAAAGCTGCAGAGCTTTTCCGGCAAGCGCGCGCCAGCTCCAGGAAATGCCTGCGCAACCTTGCGAATCGCTTCGCCAATATGAATCGCCGCTGGTGGCCAAAATGGCGGAGGCAGCGCCGTGGCGCGCGATCTCACACGTGAATCCCAAGATCGTGCTGCGGCTGCCGTTTGCTGCGGTTGGCGTTCTGCTGGGCGCGTCGCTGTGGATCATTGCGTTTTGCTGGTATGGCGGAGCCGGCGCAACGCTGGCGCTCGCGCTGTATTGCTTTTCGCCCCCGGTGGTTGTGGCGGGATCATCGGTCACGCCTGATCTGCTGGCCACCTGGGGTTTTTACGGAGCTGTCTTTCTTGCCGTCGCCACCGCGCATGCGCTGTATGCAATGCCCGGGTCGCTCGGCTGGTGGCGCGAGTGGCGCAATCCGCTGCTGTTTGCGCTGGCGCTCGCCGCCGGCACAGCAGCGCAGTTCTGGTGCGTGCTGGCGCTGCCGTTTGCGTTTAGCTATGCCATCTACCTTGCGCCGGAGCGCCGGCGCGAAGCCGCCCTGAAGCTTGCCGCCGGCTGCCTCGGTGCAGCCGCGCTTTTTGCCGCCGCATGCGGCTTCCGGCCAGGGCAGATTGCGCACGTGCTCGCCAGCGCGCGCTTCGCGTCGTTTTCCTTGCCATTCGGCAATCTGCATGGCGGTGGTGCGTGGTGGCTGCCGGGCGCAGCAATTCCGTTTGCAATTGCGTGCTGCGGATGGCTGGCGTCGCGCCGAATGCGGCATTTCAGCAATACCGCGCCGCTGCTTCCGGCGGTCGCGTTGATGTTTCTGATTCCGACGACTGAGACCGCCAATCCATTTCGTCCCTGGGCGCAAGTGTGGCCGTTTGCCGCGATGTTTGTCGGCGGAGTCTTCGCTGACCTGATGCAGGGCCGCTACGGCCGGCAATGGCGCGCAGCGGCGGGGGCGATGAGCTTAGCGGCGGCCGTGCTCTCGCTTGCTACGATCCACAATATTTAGTTCCGAACGGAACATTGTCGCGGTTTGCGCGGTCTAACAAAGCAGGCGAATCGCGTTCGCGCGTTTGCGCGTCTCGCCAGGTGTAAACTTTGGCTATGCGGCGCGCTTTGATCTTCGCGGTGGTGCTGGCTGCCGGTGCGGCCGTGCAGGCGCAGAGCTCATTTTCAAACGGCCTGGCGCGCGGCATTCCTCCTTCGGTCACTTCGATCGGCGCTTCGCACTCCGGCAACATTCCGCCCAGCGTAACTGCCTTGCGCAGCGTGCCGCTATGCTGCAGCCGAAACGGCGGGCGTTTGCGTTTTGGCCTGGCGTTTCGCGCGGCGCCGGTGTTCTTTGCGCCCGTGATTGTTCCGGTTGCGGTGCCGGTGCTGCCCATGGCCTATGACTACACCATGGATCCGCTGGTTACGCCCGATGAAGTTGCGCGGGTTGAGCCCGCCGTGCATCGCCAGCCGCGCCGCTCGGCCGATTACGAAGACGATTACCGCGACGGATACCTTGATCGCCGCCGCAGCGCGCCGCCGGATGCCAGACCCGCCTTAGCTGCGGTCGCTGCCGCACCTGCGGAGCCGCCGAAGCCGCAGCCCACAACCGTTTTGATCTTTCGCGACGGCCACCGCATCGAAGTGCAGAACTACGCGATCTCAGGAACGACGCTCTACAACCTCTCGGACAGCGGCCCGCACCAGGTGGCGCTCGACGATCTTGACGTCAGCGCGACCACCAAGGCGAACACTGAGCGCGGCGTGCCTTTTCGGCTTCCTAAAAGCTCCTGATCGCGTTCAGCGTCCTGAGCCGGCTGGCACTCGCCGCCTGGGTTGGCTAACATCAACATCTTCTTTCGCGGCCGCGAAAACCCGCGCCAGTCAACTCATTCGGCCACTTCGCCCGTCCAATGACTAGCGGTGATTAGAAGTACAGGGCCTAACGTGTAGGTACTAACGAGACGCACGGCCGCGCACGACTATTGTTTGCGCTGATGGTTTGCGTTATTAAGCATCGTTATTGGTGCCCAATGTCAGGCGAAAACATCGGGGGTGATGGACGATGATTTCGGATTCGCATGCGCTGCGCGGTTTTTTTACTGAGCTGGTGACCGAGCACTTTGCCGCAGATGTGGGCATTCGCGACCAGGAGCTGGCCGGCTACGTTTCAAACATGCTGACGGAGTTTTGCGAGCTGGAGCAGTTGCTCAGCATCAGGAATGCACGCGGCCGGCGGCTCGACGACGTGGGCGAGATGCTGCTGGAATCAGATCCCGTGTTCGGGCCGGCGCCTTCGTTCGACCGCGAACGCCAGGTGCGCAAGCACATCGGCGATTACACCCTGTTTTTTGCCGGCATGTTTCCCGAAGCGGTGAACCGGTTCCGGCTGCGCCGCGCGCGGCTTGAGAGCCTGGTGGATTTTGTGAAGGCCGGCAAGGAAAGCTACTACATCGTTTCGCAGTTCGATGTCTTCGAATACAAGAAAGTGGCGCCGCTGTTTGCACGCCTTTCGCGTGAGTTTGAAAGCTGCGTTTACGGCCTCAACCAGGTGAAGAACGAACTTAATGAGCGGCAGCATCCGCTCATGCGCCAGCCTTCAGAGCTGGTGATGTAAGCTTCGAAGCGCGCCCCTCGCGCTCCTGACCGCCGCAATGGCTGCGGCTCTCGGTAGGTGTGCTGCGCGGTTGAGTTCGCTCAGGCCTCGTCGGGGTGCGATTCACTGCGGCTCTGCTCGAACGCCAGCCAGTCGTCACCGAACAGCTCGGCCGGGTGCTGGGTGCGAATCGTGCCGTTGCCGCAAGCCAGCGAATCGGCCGGGCAATACTTGTCGCAACCCCAGCAGATGCGCTCGGGGTGGCTGGGCAGAATGGGAAGCTTGGCCATCTACGCCTATGCTGCCGGGTTCCCCGTCGCCAGGCAGTGACTCTTCTCACACAGAATCCAGGGCTGCTGCAGCGGCCGCTTGCGCGTTATCATCATGGTGATGGGCGCAACCCACGAGTTCGTGCTGCGGGAGAAGCCGCGCGGCGGCCTGGGCCAGCGGCTGGCGATTGCCTTGGGGCTGGCGCTGGTTGCGGCAGCGCTGGCGTTCTTCCTGTCGCTGTTTATTGCCATCCTGGCGCTCACGTTCGTGGCTTTTTACCGGCACTCCGCCGGCCGAGCTGGAGAATTTTCTCAGCTTGTGGATATGCGAATTGCCTACCGCATGGTGGCGCTGCCCATCGCAGCGGCCGCCGCGCCGATCGCCTTTGCGGCTTCAATGTGGTGGCAAGCGCGCCCGCGGCCACTCTCTCGAACATGATGGCTCCCGGCCGCGTGTCTTCGCCGGTGCTAGCGTTCGACCTGCCGGTTGCGACAGTCGCGCGCATGAGCGCGGTTGATTGACTGCACACCTGTTCGTAAACTCAAAAAGAGAGCAGAGAGATGGCTGAGATGATTAACGTCAAATTGCCTGACGGCACCCAGAAGCAGGTGCCGAAGGGAACCAGCGCGCTTGATGTGGCGCGCGAAATCAGCCCGCGGCTTGCCGATGCGGCGCTGGTGGCGCGAGTGAAGCCGGTAAATAACGGCGGCGGCCAACTGGTCGACTTGGCAAAGCCCATTGAGAAGGACGCGGAAATCCGCATCCTGACCGATCGCGATCCTGAGGCGCTGGAAGTTTACCGGCACTCGACCGCGCACCTGCTGGCGGCGGCGGTGCTCGACCTGTTTCCTGAGACCAAGCTGGGCCACGGGCCGCCGACCGAGTCGGGCTTCTTCTACGATTTTTACCGGCCCACGCCCTTCACTCCTGAGGACCTGGAGCGCATCGAGAAACGCATGGCCGAGTTGCGCGACCAGGACCTGCCCTACGCACGCGAGTTCCTGCCGCGCCAAGAAGGCCTGAAGCGATTCAAGGGCGAAGGCGACTGGATGAAGTGCCACTTCATTGAGCAGTTCACCGCGCCCGACGAAAAAATTTCCATCTACAAGACGGGCAAGTTTCTGGATTTCTGCCGCGGGCCGCACCTGCCTTCAACCGGCAAGATCAAGGCGTTCAAGCTGCTGAACATCGCCGGCGCCTATTGGCTGGGCAAGGAAGGCAATCCGCAACTGCAGCGCATTTACGGCACCAGTTTCTTTTCGAAGAAAGACCTGGACCAGTACCTGAACCAACTTGAGGAGGCCAAGAAGCGGGACCATCGTGTGCTGGGCAAGCAGCTTGATTTGTTCAGCATCCAGGAGCTTGCCGGGCCAGGCCTGGTGTTCTGGCATCCCAAGGGCGGCCTGATGCGCAAACTGATGGAAGACTGGATGCGCGAAGAATACCTGAAGCGCGGTTATTCGCTGGTGTACACGCCGCACATCGTGCGCCGCAAGCTGTTCGAAGTGAGCGGCCACGAAAACAATTACGCGCAGAACATGTTCCCTGTCATGGAAATGGACGACGCCGAGTATCGCCCAAAACCCATGAACTGCCCGGGGCACATCCTGATCTATGCAGACGGGCTGCGCTCTTATCGCGATTTGCCCATGCGCCTGGGCGAGCTGGGCACGGTGTATCGCTATGAGCGTTCAGGCGTGATGCACGGCCTGTTGCGGGTGCGCGGATTTACCCAGGACGATGCGCACATCTTCTGCACGCCCGAGCAGATTGAAGACGAAATTGTGGGCTGCATTGATTTTGCGCTGGCGGTGCTGCAGACCTACGGGTTCGAGCAGTACCAGGTTGAGCTTTCAACCTGGGACCCGAACGACCGCGCCACCTACATGGGCAGCGATGAGCAATGGGACCTGGCCAACAAGTCGCTGCAAAATGCGCTGAATCGCCGTGGCATTCCATTCAAGACCATCCCGGGCGAAGCCGCGTTTTACGGCCCGAAGATCGACATGAAGCTGGTGGATGCCATCGGGCGGCCGTGGCAGCTTTCAACTGTGCAGTTCGACTGGAACCTGCCGGAGCGCTTCCAGCTCGAATACGTGGCACAGGACGGGTCGCGCAAGCGCCCCATGATGGTGCACCGCGCGTTGTACGGCTCGGAAGAGCGCTTTTTCGGGACGCTGATCGAGCACTACGCCGGCGCGTTCCCGGTGTGGTTGTGCCCGGTGCAGGTGGTGGTGATTCCGATTGCCGAGCGCCATGCCGAGTACGCGAACAAGGTGGCGGACGCGCTGCGCGCAATCCAGGTGCGCGTGACCGTGGATGCGCGCAACGAAAAAATGAACTCTAAGATCCGCGAGCACGCGATGCAGAAGGTGCCTTTCCTGCTGGTGGTGGGCGACAAGGAAGCAGGCGCTGCCGCGGTTAACGTTCGGACGCGCGGAAAAGAAAAGACTGAAGACATGCCGCTGGATGCCTTCGTCACACGCATCAAATCGCTCGTCGAAAGCAAGGCAGCAGGGTTGTAATCGCCGTCGTTGTGTCGGCCGGGTGTGCTTCGGCCCGACCGCAGGCTTAGTCGGCCCCCGCCGTGGCCGTGACCGCCGAGGTGCAAAACGCGCAGCGGCGCGCGGCAATAGGAATTTCGCTGATGCACTCCGGGCACTTCTTGGTGGTTGGATCAGGCGCTTTTTCGCCACGCCGCAAGCGGGCCATCAGGTGGTTCATGGGCGCGACCACGAAGTAATAAACCGCAATCGCGATCAGCAGGAAAGCAACCAGCGCGTTGATGAAGTCACCGTATAGGAACGTGCTGTTGTTTACCGTCGCCTTCAGGTTCGAGAAGTCAGGCTTGCCGAAGATGGCGGCGATCAGCGGGGTCAGCAAATCCTTGACGAATGCCGTCACAACCGCGCCAAACGCCGCGCCCATGACCACCGCAACCGCCAGGTCAATAACGTTTCCACGCAGGATGAACTGCTTAAAACCCTTGAACATGGTCGAAAACCTCGCCGTGAATTGCAGCGGAGCATAGCACCGGCAGCCTGACAAGTAAATTGCCGCCGGCCTGCTCAGCGGCTTACGCTGCTGGAGTGAACAATTCGGCTTCTGACATCCCAGGCCATCCTCACGCGTGGCAGCCGCCGGTGCGGCATCGGCGCGAACGGCGCCTGTTCCGCTATCACAGCCTCTCGATCGTGACTGGAGCTATTCTGGCGACATGGATCATCGCGTATTGCTTCAGCGATCCGAACAAGCACCTGGGCGCATTTTTTGGCAACGCCATTGCCGACTGGACCGGCTCGGTGATGATGATCCTGGGCACCAAGTTCCTTTACGAGCGAGGTTCGGCTGAGAGCCGCGATTGCCCGCCGCATCACTTCACGCACCGGCTGCTCAATTTCTTGGAAGAGCACTCGCTCAGTATTTTTTTGATCGTTACGGGCGTGGCCTGGACGATCGCTTACATCCACATGGACAACAACAGCAAGTGGGGACAGGTGGTGGGGAACATCGTGAGCGAGTGGACGCAGACGTTCGGCGTTGTGGTGCTGACCAAGCGGCTGATTGAAGCGGGCTCAAAGGAGAGCAAGGAGTGAAGCAGCGTTTCACTCGGCAGTCACTTCGCCCAGGCCATGCCGTCAGGCCCTTTGCCCGATTGCAGGCGCGAGACCACGGAAAACGTCTTGAGATCCACGACTGCGATGTTGTCATCGCCGGAGACGGCAACGTAGGCGCGCCCGCCCTCCGGCGCAATCAGAATGCCCTCAACCTCGCGGCCGAGCGGTATGCGCTTCACTTGGCGACGCGAAGCGGCGTCGAGCACGAGCAATTCGCCCGCATCAAGGTCGGAGATCAGGACCAGCTTGCCGTCAGGAGTAAACTTCAGCCGGTTCGACCGCCGGGTTTGAACGTTAAGCGTCTGCACAACTTTTTTCTGCGCTACGTCAACGATGGAGACGCTGCCGTCGCGCGAGCCTGCGGCCCACAATTCACGGCCATCAGGCGAAAGGTCCATGCCTTCGGGGCCTTTGCCGACTGCGATCGCGGTTTCATTCCAGGCCAGCGGATTCTGCGCTGCCGCGGGCGTGGGCGGGCGCTCGAACACGGTGATGGAATCAGAGCCGATGTTCGCCGTGAACATGCGCGCGCCATCGCGGCTCACGATGGCCATGTGCGTGGAGTTCTGGCCGGTGCCCATCAGCCAATCGACGCGATCGGCAGCCGGATCGTAGCGGCCGATCAGCTTGTTCAACTCGACGGTAAAGTAAACCTGGCCTCCAAATTCGGCCAGCCCATGCGGACGGCGAAGAGGCCCGAGATCGAGCTGGCGCGAGTTCAAACTGCCCAGGTCAATGATGGAAATTGAATGGCCGGGCTCGCGCGAGCCGTAGTTGCTGACGTAAGCAGTGCGGCCGTCGGCCGAGACGGCGACCTCATGCGGACCTTCGCCGCTAGGGGCGTGGCCCAGCACCTTGCCGCTTTGAACGTCAACAATCGCAATCGCATTCTCGCCCTTGTTCACCACCACGAGCCTGGGCGAGCTTTGCCCCGCACAAAACTCCGAGGCCGCTGCCGTCAAAAGCACGACGAGAATCAGACCGCGCATAGATGGGAAATGTACGCCCCTTGCCGCACGAACGCCAACCTGCTCGCCGGAATGGCGCAGCGGGGGGTAAGATTCAGCCGGTGCATTCATGAAGAACTTTGCATTGGGTTTGAGCGTGGCCACAGCAACCCTTGCGCTGGCTTTGCAGTCGCCGACCGCGGCCAGCTTCGATCGCCTTACGCTCAAGACTGGCAAGCAGCCGGGGCCCGTGACCATCGCCGATTTCAACCATGACGGCCGCAACGATATTGCCGTAGGAAACACCGCCGACGGCACCGTGACGATCTTCCTGAACCAGGGCGATGGCCGCTTCCGCGAGGCGCCCGGCTCTCCATTCGCAGCCGGCAACAACCCCAATGACATCGCGGCTGCCGACGTGAATAACGACGACAAGCTCGACCTTGTCATCGCCAACCACCAGAATCCCTACATCACGATTTTGCTGGGCCGGGGTGACGGAACCTTCGCGCCCTCGCCGGCTTCGCCCATCGATGTGCAGGTGCGCCCGCATCCCCACGCCGTGGCCGTGGCCGATTTCAACCACGACGGCAAATCCGACGTTGTGGTGGATAGCTGGGGCAATGACGAAGTGAAAGTTCTGCTCGGCGATGGCAAGGGCGGCTTCCAGATGCCCGGCGTCACGTACAAAGTGGGCAAGCATCCTTACCAGCGCCACCGCGTCGCCGACGTGAACGGCGACGGCAACGCTGATATCGTCACGACCGGATTTGAAGCTGCGGCCGTTACGGTGCTGCTGGGCGACGGCAAGGGTGGATTTAAGGAAGCTGCGGGCTCGCCGTTTGCCGCGGGCGAGAATCCGTTTGCGGAGGTAATTGCCGATCTCAACCACGATGGCCGCCCTGATCTTGCGGTGGCGAACTTCTCAGGCCAGGGGACCGATTTCAGCAGAGATGCGGTCAACATTCTTTATGGCGACGGCACCGGGCGTTTTCGCCGCGGGGCCACGCTCCAAACCGGCCACGCGCCCGTTATGATCGCTGCCGGTGACGTTGAAGGCCGCGGCGAAACCGACCTCGCGACCGCGAATATGATGGGCCGCTCCGTCACGCTGCTGCTGAACCATGGAGGCAGGTTCGACCGCACCGACGTCGAGATCGGCAATCACCCGGAAGGCATTGCTATCGCCCGGCTGCTGGAGGGCCGGGCAAGTTCAATCGTAGCGGCGAACCTGGAAGACGACACCATTGTCATCCTGACGATGAAGCCGCGCCGGTAGCGGTTCTATTCAATAATTGCCAGCACGTCGCCTGCGTTCACGGCCGAGCCCACGCCGGACGGCAGCTTCTTTACCACTCCCTGCTTGGGCGCTTTCAGCTCATTCTGCATCTTCATCGCCTCGATCACTATCACACCAGCGCCGGCCTCCACGCGGTCACCTTCGGCGGCCAGCAGGCGAATAACCTTGCCGGGCATGGGCGAAAGGATTTTCTTCGGGCCGCCGGCTTCAGCTACCGTGCGGCGTGAGCGCAGCGCGCGCGGGTCGCGCAATTCAGCCGTGTAACGCCGGCCGTTAATCACGATGTTGGGAGCGGCGTCGCCGGCCGCGGCAGAAGCCTCACGCAGCACCTGGAACGAGCGGCCGTCCACGACGATCGAGAGCACGTCGCTGCCCGCCGGCACGGCCGTGAACCTGAGCTCACGGCCATCGATGTGCGCCGCCCACAGCCCAGGGTGGTCAGGATCGCGCTGCAGTTCGACACGATGAGACTTGCCGCCGATGATGACTTCGTAAGTCACGAGCGCACGCCCTCTTCGCGAGCGGCGCGCTTCCAATGCGAGCGCGGCACCGCATCAGCCACGCCGGGTGCGGTGGTCTGTTGCCCTGCGGCCGCGCTGCGCTGAACTTCAAACAGCACGGCGGCCACTGCCGCCAGTTCCTCATGGTCATCGGAAGGCGTCGCAGGAGCTTCAGCCAGCAGCCGATCGAGATAGCCGGTATCAATGTTGGCAGCGCGAAACTCCCGATCGCGCAGAATGCGGCGAAACAGCGGCAGGTTGTGCTTGATTCCGCCAATGAAATATTCGTCGATGGCGCGAGTAATGCGCTCGAGCGCTTCCTGCCGCGTGGCGCCATACCCGATCAGCTTTGAGAGCATCGGGTCATATTCCAGCGGCACAGCAAAGCCTTCGTACACGCCGCTGTCTTCGCGCACGCCGGGGCCGCCGGGCGCAATCAGCCGCGTGATTCGCCCCGGTGAAGGCATGAAATTGTTTTCCGGATCTTCGGCGTAAATGCGGCATTCCACCGCATGCCCGCGAAGCTGCACGTCAGCCTGGGTGAAGGGCAGCGGCTCGCCGGCTGCAATCCTGATCTGCAACTGCACCAGGTCCAATCCCGTGGTCAGCTCAGTGACGGGGTGCTCAACTTGCAGGCGCGTGTTCATTTCGAGGAAATAAAAATTGCGCTCCGAATCCACCAGGAATTCCACGGTGCCGGCGTTGGTATAACGGGCGGCCTCAGCGACGCGAACTGCGGTTTCGCCCATGCGGCGCCGAAGTTCGGGCGTCATGATCGCAGAAGGCGCTTCTTCAATCACTTTCTGGTGGCGGCGCTGCACCGAGCATTCGCGCTCGCCCAGGTACACGCAGTGGCCGCGCTCATCGGCGAGCACCTGGATTTCGATGTGCCGCGGCCGCTCGATGAAGCGCTCCAGATAGACTTCGTCGTCGCCGAAGGCGCGCAACGCCTCGCTGCGAGCGCCCTCGAAGGCCGATGGCAAGTCGCTTTCCGCGCGCACCAGCCGCATGCCTTTGCCGCCGCCGCCGGCCGCTGCTTTCAGCATGACGGGGTAGCCAATCTGCTTTGCCACATCACGCGCCGCTTCAACCGACGGAACTCCGCCTGGCGAGCCCGGAACGAAGGGCACACCGGCTTTCTGCATGGCCTTGCGAGCGTTGGTTTTTGAACCCATCAGCTCCATGGCGTTCGCGGTCGGGCCGATGAACTTGATTCCGGCTTTTTCGCATGCGGCTGCGAAGTGGGCATTTTCCGACAGGAAGCCGTAGCCGGGGTGGATGGCCTGCGCGCCGCATTCGTGCGCGATCTGCAGCACGCGCTCGATGTTCAGGTAAGTGTCGGCGGCGGCCGATGACGACGGATGGAGCTGGTAAGCCTCGTCGGCCTTCAGGACGTGGAGCGCGGCGCGATCGACGGCAGAAAAGATCGCCACCGAGGAAATCCCGGCTTCGCGGCAGGCGCGGATTACGCGCACCGCAATTTCACCGCGGTTGGCAATCAGGATCTTGTTGAACATTGCGGCCGGCAAGCCGCGATTTTAAATGACTGGCGGCATGGCGCGCTTCCCGGGGCCCGTACAATGGCGCTCCAGCCATGCCTTTCGCGCTTCGGAAAGCCTGCCTCAGCGACGTGCCTGAACTCGCAGCGCTCATCACGAAATCGGTGCGGGGCCTGCAGGCGGGGCATTACACGCCGGCCCAGATTGAAGGCGCGCTGGTAAGCGTCTATGGGGTTGACACTCAACTCATCGCCGACGGCACTTATTTTGTCGTCGAAGCTACCACTCGCACCGCTGCGCCCGTCATCGCAGGCTGCGGCGGCTGGAGCAAGCGCAAGACGCTGTTCGGCGGCGATCAGTACCGCGGCCGCGAGGCCGATTTGCTCAACCCGGCAACCGACGCGGCCAAGATCCGCGCCTTCTTCGTCCATCCTGAGTGGGTGCGGCAGGGGATCGGCTCAATGATTCTCAGCGCCTGCGAAAGCGCCGCTTTCGACGCCGGGTTTCGGCGTCTGGAGATGGGCGCTACGCTCTCTGGAGTTGCATTCTACAAAGCCGCCGGCTACCGGGAAACGCGCAGCATCGAAGTGCCGCTTGGCAACGGCGCGGTGCTGCCTATCGTGTGCATGGAAAAGCAGATCGCGCCCTAGACCTGCGGGCGCACGCGCACTGGCGGGTTACTTCTCGTCTTTTTCTTCCAGCTTAAGCGAGGCTGAGTTGATGCAGTAGCGCAATCCGGTAGGCCGCGGCCCGTCGGGAAAAACGTGGCCAAGATGCGCGCCGCACTTGCTGCACGTCACTTCGGTGCGTCGCATTCCGTAGCTGGTGTCGGTCTGCTCGTCAATGGCTTTTTCAGAAACCGGCTCATAGAAGCTGGGCCAGCCGCAGCCGGAATGAAATTTTGTTTCCGAGGTGAACAGCGGCTCGCCGCAGCACACGCAGCGATACATGCCTTCCGTCTCGGTGTCGCAATATTGGCCGCTGAAGGGCGCCTCGGTGCCTTTTTGCCGCGTGACGCGATACTGCTCAGGCGTGAGCTGCTGCTTCCATTCAGCGTCCGATTTGTTCACCTTAGCCATGGCTCAAGTGTATCGCGGGCAAACAAAACGGCAGGGCCGAAACCCTGCCGCTTGCATTTGCCAATGGGCGTACAGAAGCCGTTACTTTGCCCGGTTGACGGCCTTTTTCAGTTCAATGCCGGGCGTGAACTTTGCCACCTTGCGCGCCGCAATCTTGATGGTTGCGCCGGTTTGTGGATTGCGGCCGTTGCGCGCCTTGCGCTGCGACACGGAAAATGTGCCGAAGCCCACCAATGCTACGCGCTCACCCTTTTTCAATGCGCCGGTGATCGCGGTGATGCCGGCCTCAACCGCTGTGCCGGCCTGGGCCTTGGTGATGCCGGAGGCCGATGCGATCCGGTCAATCAAGTCCGCCTTGTTCATTTGCTGTCTCCTGGGCAGGTAATTCCCGCGTGTCCGGTATTAGGCTACCCAGCCGCTGGAATGTCAAGCTGCAAGCGGCTTTTCAGGCAACAATTATTTTTTGGATGGTGGCGGCGCGCGTGCCGGTGTTTTCCACAGGCGTGGCGAAAGCCGCAGCCAGGGCGCTATGCGGCGCTGGTCTCGGCAGCCTCCGCCAGGCGCGGCGCTGACTCGCGCACGGCGAAGCCGAGCAACTCGCCCAGGCGCTCGAAGTGCGAAACCCACAGCGACGATTCGTCGTGCAGGCCGGGCTCAACCTCGTCAAACTCGGCGCCAGTCGCGGCATTCGGGGCGGAAAGCGCGGGATACACGTTCTGCAGCAGCTCGTAGTACATGTTCTGCACTTTCCAAAGAGTCACTTCGAATGGCAGCTTGCGCACAATTTCAATCACGCCGGTCAGGCGCATGAGCAGGTCAAGGTCGGTGGGCGCCTCAAGCAGGCGCGCGAAGCTGCGGTCAAGCGCCTTGCGCAGGGCGTAAGACAGGCCGGCGCCGTCGAGGGCAATGCGCTCCGATTGCGCCTCGTTGAGCAGGGTTTGCACCGTGGCAAGGTCCGGGTCGCCCGATTCGAATTCGCGGCGCAGCCGCCCATTGGTCACGAACTCGGCGCTCACTTCCAGCACCTTGGGCATGGGCAGGTGCAGGTCGGCGAGGAAGCGCATCAGCGTGGCGTGCTGCGAGTAGATGTGCAGCAGGCTGGCTTCGGCCTCGCCCAGCACGTCTTCAATGATGGCGTTCACGATGCGCCGCTGCTCATCGCGAAACAGCGAGCGCAGCGAATACGGCATGGTGGGAAAGTGGCGGTCAAGCAGGCGCACCGTGCCGGGCAGATCAAAGCGCAGGAAGCTGCCATTGCTTACGGCCACGAGCTGCTCATATTGCGAGCGGTCGCACAGTTCGCGGATGCCGGCGGTAAGGTTGTTGTCGCCGAAGTGCAGCACGGCAAAAATGATGCACTCGGATTCTTCCGTGACGCGCGACGTGACCAGTGCCTGGCCGATCCCCAGCCGGGCGCGCCCGGCATGGGTCAGGTGGTAATCGAGCCGCGCCACGGAATAGCAGTACGTCGGCGCCAGCTCGGAGTGGCGCTGGAACAGTGAGCTGATGGCGAAGTGGGCGCCGACGTCGGCCAGCTTGATGGCCATGGTCTTAACCTGGCTGAGGTAAATTTTGCGGGCGTTCTGGTGCTCGGCAACGTTGCTGGGCGCGGCCTCAAGCCGGCGCATGAATTCTTCTTCGAGCGGCACGCCCAGCACATCTTCGGCGAGCTGAATCGCGCGCCCTGCATAGGCAAGCACCTGCACGGTTTCAATCCCTGAAATGTCGTCAAAGAACCAGCCGCAACTGGTGTACATCAGCAGCGTATGGCGCTGCATTTCAAGCAGCTTGAGCGCGCGGATGCGCTCTTGCACCGAAAGCCGGTGGGTGGCGGCGGCGCGCAGGAAGCCGCTGATTGCCTCAGGCGTGCGGTCGAGCACAACCTTGATGTATTCCGTGCGGGCGCCCCAGGGATCGCGCAGCAGGCCTGCGGCGGCCTGCTCAAAGCGTGGCGCAACTTCGTCGCGCAGCCAGTCGAGCGCGCGGCGCAGGGGCGACCGCCAGTGCTGGTGCCAATCGCCGCGGCCGCCATTGCAGCCGCAATGGCTGCGCCAGCGCTCCACGCCGTGCGCGCAGCTCCACGATGTGTTCTCGGCGATTTTTACTTCCGCCTGGGGCGGAAATCTCTCCAGGAACTCGCCGTAATTGGTAATGGTGGCCAGCTCGTTCTGCTCGATGTGGTGCAGCGCGTAGGCCAGCGCCATGTCGCCGTGGCGATGATGATGGCCGTAGGTCTCGCCGTCGGTCGCAATGTGCATCAACTGGGCGCGGGCGCGCTGGTCTGAAAATCCGCCGATCAGGCGTTCGGCAAAGCGCTCGCCGTTTGAAAGCAGGCCTTCGAACGCCACGGCGCGCGAAATCGGCCCGTCATAAAAAAACAGGTTGATCTCGCGGCCGGATGGCAGGCG